>JAAVHF010000001.1 GCA_014799845.1 Oscillibacter sp.
GGAAAAACACTTTGCGCGGAGCGAGCGTCGAATTGTCCGCTGTAAGCGGACAACCGAGGCGCAGAGCGTAGCGAGACCCCCCTCAAAAAAGATGCGCAGCATCTTTTTTGACACGCAAAGCTGTGTTCACAGGCGCTTGACGCCTGTGAACACAGCTTCTTAAAATTTTCCGTCAGCCCCGCCGGTCTATTCCTGCTCCTCCCGCTTATCCGCCAGGATCGATTTCAGGGTCTCCATCAGCTTCGGGATGTCGAGGGGCTTTGCCACATGGCCGTCCATGCCCGCCTCGAAGGCCTTCTGCCGGTCCTCGTCAAAGGCGTTGGCGGTCATTGCCACAATGGGAATGCCGGCTTTCGCGGGGTCCTCCATGGCGCGGATGGCACGGGTGGCGGTATAGCCGTCCATTACCGGCATCTGAATGTCCATCAGGATCAGGTCGTAGGTCCCGGCCGGCACCGTCTTGATGGCCTCAACGGCCTCGGTCCCGTCATCCGCCGTGTCAATGATCAGTCCGGCTTCCTCCAGGACCGTTCTGGCGATTTCCTGGTTCAGTTCGTTGTCCTCCACCAGAAGCGCCTTTTTGCCGAGGAGGAACTGCGTGGACGCCTCCTGCTCCTCCGGTTCTTCACTCTCCATGAATGGCGCCGTCAAAATCTCCCGCAGCTCCGACAGGAACAGCGGCTTGGAGCAGAACGCCGTGACGCCCGCCTCTTTCGCCTCCTCCTCAATATCGGCCCAGTCATAGGCCGTGAGGAGGACGATGACGGCCTCCTCGCCGACGATCCGCCGCAGCCGCCGGGCGGCCTCCACACCGTTGAGATCCGGAAGCAGCCAGTCAATGAGAAATACGCGGAAGGGATCGCCCTGCTCCAGGGCAAAGTCCGCCCGGATGGCGGCTTCCTCCCCCCGGGTCGCCCAGTCGGGACGCATTCCCATGGAGGAGAGCATTTTGCTCACGCTGGTACAGGTGTTGGTGTCGTCGTCCACCACCAGCGCCCGTATGTCCGCCAGCTTCTCCAGATGCTCCGGACTGTCCGTGTCGTCCTTGACCCGGAACCGGAAGGATACCACAAATTCAGATCCTTTTCCCTCCTCGCTGGCCACGGTAATCGTCCCGTTCATCATATCGACGATGTTCTTGGTGATGGCAAGGCCCAGACCAGTTCCCTGGATCCCGCTGACGGTAGAGGTCTTTTCCCGTTCAAAGGGCTCAAACAGATGGCCCAGGAAATCCTTGCTCATACCGATGCCGGTATCCTTGATCCGGAATTCATAGGAGGCGTACCCATCCGGCGAGGCCTCCGTCTGGATGATGCGGACGCTGACCGTCCCGCCGGGGCCGGTGTACTTCATGGCGTTGCTCAGGATGTTCAGCAGGACCTGGTTGAGGCGGAGCTTGTCGCAGATGATGGTCTCGTTGGTGACGTCCAGCGTATCGACCTGGAAAGAGAGCTGCTTTGCCTTCACATCGGCCTGTACGATGGTCTTCAGGTCGTGCAGGATCTCCGGCAGGCTGGCCTCGTTTTCCTCGATCTTGACCTTGCCGCTTTCGATACGGCTCATGTCCAGGATATCGTTGATGAGACTGAGCAGATGCTTGCTGGAGGTCAGGATCTTCCCCAGATAGCCCTCCACCTGCTTCCGGTTGCCGATGTGGGACAGGGCCAGGGTCGTAAAACCGATGATCGCGTTCATCGGCGTGCGGATATCGTGGGACATATTGTTCAGGAAGGTGGTCTTTGCCACGTTGGCCCGCTGCGCTTCCACCAGGGCCGCCTCCAGGACCTCCTTCTGCTCCCGCTCCCTGCGCACGAGCTCGTCAATGTTCCGGAATCCGGCAAGGAAAAAGCCGCCCTGGTCACGGACGCTGCCATCCGACACTATGTGCGAGGCGCAGATGAACTGATAGGTATGCGCCTCGCCGTCCGCCAGCACCCGGTAGCTTCCGGAGTATTCCGTGCTGGTCTTCAGCTTCTCGGTCACGGTATCCAGCGAGAGGGCCTCCGCCACATAGGTCTGGTCCTCGGGGATGACGCGGCAGTTGACGTAATCCGCCAGAAACGCGGGATACGAAATCTCTTTCGGGGAATCCTGCGCCAGTCCGGCGGCTACGTAGCCCGATATTTTGACCGCCCTGATGGTAGATGTTCTGGCGTTGACCGCATAGACGTTGACGTAGTCCCGGCTCAGGGTATTGACGATAGCCAGCTGCTCCTCCAGCTTCCGGTTTACGCGCTCAGTGGCATCGAGAAGCTTTTTGCTCCACCGCGACCGCAGATAGAGGGCGATCATCACGCCGATGGCCGCAATGGCCACCAGCGCCGCCGCGGCCATGATCCCCGGGTGTGCCCGCATATACTGGGCGAAGGACATGTTTTCCACCATGTTGGCGGTATATTGGGTGATGATATGGCTCATCGAGTCGGCCGGCATCTGGTGGATGTACTTATTCAGTATGGTGATAAGCTCGTGGTCACAGCTGTTTCGGACGTACATCTTGAAGTCGAAGCGCAGGGAGTCCACCATGCTGAACTGCAGCGAATCCGTGTGGTCGCTGTTGACGAAGGACTGCGCCGTGTAGGTATATACGTATGTAGCGTCCGCTTTTCCTTCCAGGACGGCCTGCAGGGCGCTTTCCCTGGTCGGGCAGCTCAGGACCTGCGCGTCCCCGATCATATCCTGCTCAATGGGGATTTCCCCCTGAATGTCCGCTACCGCCAGGGTGGACACCTCGCCGCTGAAATCCTTTCTGGTCACCTGGGCCATGCCCGTATTCATATAGGTGTCCGTGCAGAATCCGCCGCTGAGCGGGTTATCCGCCTTTGCCTGGGACTGCCGCCAGTCGATCACTACGTCCACGCCGTCATGGGCAGCAAGATCATAATACTCCGCCCGGCTTTCCGGTATCACGATTTCATAGGGCAGTCCGGCCAGTTCCATGACCCCGGCGAAATACTCCGGCAGGATTCCCTTCAGCTCGCCGTCCTCCACATAGGAATAGGGCTTTCGGTCCCCCATGGAGGTGACGGTGATCTGCTTCTTTCCGGAAACCACGTCCTGCATATAGGCCAGCTCCCGCTCGGTAAAGGAAAGCGTGGAGGGAGCGGAGACTCCATAGTATTCATAATACAGCGCATTGGACCAGTCCCCTTCGTTGATGTTCATCTGGTCAATGGCGTAATTGATCTCCGTCAGCAGCGAACTGTCGTCCTTCCGGACGATGGCGTAAAAATAGTCCGTTTCAATGGTGTCCAGCGTTTTTTCATTTTCCGTTCTTCTCAGGTTGCTGGAAAGGATGGCGTCGATGGCTCCGCTCTGCAGATCCTCCGTCATCTGGCCGACGTCCGTGTACTCCCTGGCCTGGTAGGAAAAACCGTTTTCCCGGGCAAAGCTGGCCAGGCTATCATTCTGGCTGCTTCCGGTCAGGACGCCCACCGTCATACCGTCATAGGTGGCAAAATTGCCGGTGCGCTGGCTGGTATTGCCGGACCGGACGGACAGAACGGTGCTGTTTCGGCCGATGGGGAGGGAGAAGGCGTATTTTTCCACCCTATCGGTCGTTTTCCTGGCGGAGGTTACCACATCGATCTCACCGTTGTCCAGCATGGTGAGCATGTCGTCCCAGGACTGGTCGTATCCGACGAATGAGAAGTTCAGGTGCGAGTACCGGGAAACAAGGTTCAGAAATTCCACGCCGTACCCCGTTAGGCCGCCGTCCTCCCCTTCCATATGGTAGCCGTCAAAATAGAAAACACCCGCTTTTACCAATCTGTTGTTGTCTGGATGCGCAGCATTTGCCGTTGTAAGGTTAGACAAGAGGACCAAAAAGCACAACACAAAGGTGCGCAGCCGATTTACGCTGTGCGTGGTTGTGGTCCGCATTCCTCGTTTTCTTTTCATACCGCTTATATCCTTTTGATCCGATCATGATTGGGTTGTGGAACTTTATTATATCACATCCGGCCGCGATACACAACAGCGATATTTAAATAAAATGGCGTTCCATGCCGCCGGAGGCACAGGGGTAAAAGCCTGCTTGTTCCTGCCATACACAAAAATTTTTCAAAAATTTTCATTTACCTATTGCTTTTTGGAAAAAGATGTGGTAATATACAAAAGCTGTCTGAGAGGACACGCGCCGTTAGCTCAGCTGGATAGAGCGTCTGGCTACGGACCAGAAGGCCGGGGGTTCGAATCCCTCACGGCGTGCCAAAACTCCGGTGAAATCAGTTGATTTCACCGGAGTTTTGTTTGGTTTCTGTACTTTTTGCGGGGGTTCATTTTGGGCGGCCCCTTTTGACCCAGATTCTGACCCATACGGGAAAATTACTGGATAGCACCGGAAAGGAAGTTGCTGACAGTGTTGGCTGCTTTGGTCTGCATTGCAGTGGTGACGTGGGCGTAGGTGTCTAGGGTGAAGCCTGCGGAGTAGTGGCCCAGCATGGCGGATAAGGTTTTGATGTCCACGCCGTTCTGGAGAGCTAGAACCGAGAATGTATGACGAAGGCTGTGGAAGGGTATCTTTTCCAGCCCAGCTCGCTTCAGTACCCGTTGGAGCATGTGCAGGACGCTGTCTGGAGAGATGGGGCCTCCAGTCGGGGACGGAAACACATACTCGCTGGTGGATTGCTGCTTCATTTGTCGAAGAAGCTCTACTGCGTCAGTTCCTATCGCAATGTTGCGGTAGGAATTTTTTGTTTTCAGAGGTGCCTCTACTACCGCTCCATTCTGGCGTAGAATTTGTCGCTGGACGCGGATAATACCTTTGTTCAGGTCAATATCGCTCCATTTCAGCCCCAGCAGTTCTCCTCGGCGGAGGCCAGTGGAGAGGTCGATGTAGTACAGTTCAAATACTCCGCTGCGTCTCGCTTCCTCGAAGAAGGTGTCCAGGAAGTCCAGAGGAAGAATTTTCATTTCTTTCTTCTCCAGCTTTGGCAGCGCACAGCCCCTGGTGGGATTTGTAGCAATAATTCGCTGCTCCACTGCACAGTTGCAGGCGGAGGAGATCATCTGGTTGATGTTGCGTACTGTCTTGACACTGAGGCCCTTGGGCTTGTTCCTGGCCTCGATCCGGTCCACTCTGCCGGATTCCAGCAGTTTCTTATATAGCCTTTGCAGATCCATGGAGGTCAGTTTCTCCAGCGGGATATTTCCGACTGCCGGCTTGATATGGTTCTCGATGAAGCCACGGTAGGTCTTGTGGGAGGATGGGCGGATGCTCAGTTTGGCGTAATCCTCCAGCCAGATGTCAAGCCACTGGCCGACTGTGTACTGGCCTGCTTTGCTTGAGTCTAGGGCGGAGCCATCTGCTATTGCCTTTTTGAGCTTCTCTTTGACCTCCGCTTGGGTCCTACCCAGAACATTCTTGTAGATGGCCTTACCCGTTTCTGGATCGCGTCCTGCGGTGTAGCGGCCTTCCCATCGACCATCCTTTCGCTTGCGAATGTTCCCTTCTCCGTTTGCTCGCCGTTTTGCCATGTGAGTTACCTCCTTGTTTTGGTAACGACACACACTACCACACTTTGGTGGGAATAGCTACCGAGTTACAGCAGAGTTATCAGAAAGTTTATATTTTCCTCTGTGATAAAATTGTCCTTAGATTTATACATTTCCCCTGCCTCTCAGGAAGGTCAAACCGGCTTAAAATTGCGCATATTGGCTTGAGGCGCCAGGTGTGCGCCAGGGAAACCCTTGGTAGACAGGCGATTGGCAGATAGGAGGCGCCACAGGTGGCGCCGGGGTAGTCAAAAAGGCACCATTCGTCAAAGCGCCCAATCCCTTGTCCCGACCCGCTCTGCGGGACGGTGTGGTCTGCGGAGGTGCCCAAAAGGCGCCACCGCTTTATCCCGCACCGAAATCAACCCTCCAGATTTTTCGTAGGGGTGGTGGTTTTGACGGATTACTGCGCTGGCTTATTTCGCCCACACAGCTCCCAACACGGCTTTTCTGAGGCTGTTGGTGTTGGGGTGTCCTCTGCGCTGNAAATNGGNACACAGGGCTTNACACGGNCANCAGCGNGGNANATNTTNCTCTGNCCTNTATCTTTGTTTGTACCAGTGCAAACGCTGGTACATGGATATTAGCTGATTTATGGTCGTGAAAATCCCCGTTATACTTTCAAACTTCACAATTCCTGTGATTNTTTTTGTTTCCTTANTACGGCAGACNATTTGTTGACCACATATTTGCCCACAGACAGAGAAAATCGCCCCCAACCNGCTATGANTGCNAGTTGGGGGGCTGCCTGTGAACCAGTATTCGAACCGATNNNAAGNNGCTATCTGCCGCANCACCGCTTATANTTNTTTCCGCTTCCNCACGGACAGGGGGCGTTGCGCCCCGGTTTCTNCTGTTCTGCNNGCTCNAANCTGTTTTGCGTATATANCCTCNGNGGAGNNNGGATNNCTNANCCNAAAACGCCNCGCCCCAACGNTCCCNNATCCACATNTNCCGGTTGCAGCGCACGACGGGANANNTTCATCNCGAATTCGCTGGAACGCATGCCCATCCTCTTCTGTATCTCATCAGGTGTAAACCCCCGGTTGGCGGCCATGCGCGTATGGTTGCTCATATCGTAATAATATCGGAAAAACTCATTAATTTGTTCAGTTGAGCCTATACAGCCTCTGCCGGCCAACCGTTCCACCGCACCTATCAAATACTGCGGATCGCTGTCTCCCATACCGGCTTCCAGCTGGAGATCCGAAAGCACATCGTCCGCTCTTTTCAGTTTCAGTTTGTCCCGCAGGAACGCACCGAGCGCCAGAGCCTCTTTTGTCTCCTCAACATAGCAATCATCCTGATATCTGAGAAGNTCCTCCCTTTCCGGGATATAGAACGGCTTGCCCTCCTGCTCCGCTTTCAACTCCACATAACTCTCAAAATCGTCCANCGCATATAAGTATTCGGCAATGATCTCACGTTTCAGCGACGGTGTCGGCTCCTCAATGCCGCTGTAAATGTCCTCTGCACCGGCGATGATATAGTGATGCTCCTCCTGCCCGATTTGGCCGACAAAGGCGAGGAAAGCCTCCTCGGTCAGCGCCAACTCAGGGTTTTGCTTTTGGACGATACGCAGCGCCCGGTACAGGGGTACGATACCGTACAAATTGGCGAATGCGTCAAAATAGGAGCGAAGNAACCTCTCCGTTTTGCCGGACAGNCCNGCGTCTTGCTGNTGGTTGTTTGTTTCNGCCATAATGAATGNTCACCTTAANCCTTCCAGCCTGGTTTTGTACCGAAACTCATTAAANNCCTTTTGATATTTCAGCACATCATACATCTCCTCAAGAAGCACAGCCGCAATCATTTCTTTGGCCTTGACAGGACCGTGGATGTCCGAAAGACGGGNAAAGTTGTNCTTCACGTAGTCGGGGTCATCGGTTATCGCTGANGCAATGGGCTGCCCNTTTTCATCNTAGCCTGCGATCTGATTATCAACGACTTGAAGTATAAGTGCTTTCAAATGCGGATTGTAGCCATCCTNCGGAGNATGTTTTCTCATGTCTGTCTCCTNGTTTGCTTAACGTATANCATTNNAATCTGGCCNTATNGGANGGGCTCAAAAAAGGTTGCGAATCCGGTTCGCAACGTCCTCCGCAAGAAGCCCNTGCCGCTCCATAGCNNGGAGCTGCTTTTGCAAATCCTTNGGCATGGATANNAGCACGTCATNGTCCAACGACAGGAGCATTTCCGAAAAATAGTCTGCAGCCTCCTCGACTGTGTCCGGCGTTTGCTCGTCGCAGTANTCCAGCAGCTCCTCTTCCANGCTGTCAAGANGTTCTATTTCCTGCNGCTGTACAAGANGGATGCCCAGGGCNGNGGCAAGATTTTTCAGCAGCGACCTGGTCCGATCNTTTACCACNTGAATTTCNGNTGGTANCCCNTTTTCCAACATCCGGTTCCCAATCGCAAAAAGCATCTCCGCCGCGCCCTNCTCATAGTCCGGCACGACTTCCGTGGGGATGACCAGCTCCGTCTCCAGATTTGCCGCCAGCAGCATGTAGGGAAATACAGGCGCCGCGTCCGTGTTGTCCTCATCCACAACCACAGGCTGGGGAAACATGACCACATCGCACGCCCAGATCCCGGATCTTTTTTTCTGTTTTTTTAATCGCGCCATCAAAAGCTCGTCCCGAAGCATCGGTTCCGGGTAGCTCGCTGGCCGTCGGGGCGGAAGCCGGCATACCTCCCAAGTGAAGCCCNGGCCCTCCGGCGTCAGCAGAGGGATCATCCGGTCATGAGCCGGGCCGTCTGTAAAACCAAGGCGGCCCTTGCCCACCGTCGTCAGTTTTTCGCTTACTTCCAACGCTGCCGTCAGAGCCTCGCACAGCAGTTGAACATCCGCCGTCTCCTGAACCGGCCATGGATAGCGGGCGGGCTGGTATTTTATGAACTGCGGAAAAGCGTTCGCGCCCCGGAATGTGATTCCGTGAGTCTTGCCATAGCCGCGGGCAGCGGCCAATTCCTGCGGACTCAGCGCGTCTTTTGTTTCAAGCGAGCATTGCAGGCAGGACTGGGACAGCATGAATTCCTGCGCTTGCAGCGCGTTCATTGGCACATGACCCATCTCCTGCAAATGGCGGTAGCTGTCCAGTCCCTGCTCCCCAATATAGACGGCCAGTGCAATGTGTTCGCCAAGAAGGCCCATAACGCAGCAATAGCCGGTTTGTCCGTTTGAAAGGGAGACGGCGAAGAGCTCGCTGTCATACAGCCGCTTCCAGAGCTTCGTTTTTCGGAAGGTCAGCGCGAGATCATAAAGCCGGTCGGGATACATGAACTTCCCTCTTTTCTTGATAAATTTATTGATAGATTTTTGGATCGGGCAGTAGCAGCGCCCATTCCCCCCCGCTCAGGTAATGCGCCCCGCANCGCACGGAGCCTTTGTTATGGGGTGCCTATTCTGCACAGAATTTCTGCTCCTGATTGTAAATTCAGTATACCACAGCCCAGCGGAATTGTATAGGGGCTGTTGGCATCAGCAGACAGAGAAAACTGCCGTGCCGGAGCTATTCCGGCACGGCATGTCCATCAGCTTGCCCTGCTCTCTACCTTTAAGCGCTCCTTTTCAGCGGCTACCTCCATTTTCATTTCGGTTATCATCACTGCCAGCAGCTTTTCACACTCATCCTTGGTTGAGGCATAGATGTCCCGAGTGCGTTTTGTTCCATCGGGCCAGGTTACTGTGTACCGTCCATTCCATCGGCCACCCTTGGTCTGCCCCAGGTATCCGCTGCCCCAATATCGGTTCTTGCCACGCTGCGGCTTGAAATCTGTCATGGTGCGGGTAGCTGTTGTCTGAGGAGTTTCTGTGGGAGGCTCCACTTTGCCGATGCCCTGGTCGATCTTAGTGGCAGCTTGTCTCTGCATATCATCAGTGACATGGGCGTAGACGTTCAGCGTGGTGGCACTGGAGACATGGCCGATGATGGTGGACAGCGTTTTTATATCCATACCATGTTCCAGTGCATTGGTGGCGAAAACGTGACGCAGGTCATGAAAGCGTACCTTTTTACACCCGGCATGATTTAAGATTTTAGCCAATCGATGGCTGGCGGCGGCTGGGGCCAACGGGGCATCCTCTTTCTTTGGGGAGGGAAATATCCACCGGGAGGAAACCGTCTGCTTATATGTTCGCAGTGCCTCGACTACAGGAGGCGGCAGGATCACCGTCCGGATGGAGGCTTTGGTCTTGGGCGGCTGTATCACCAGTTCGCCATTTACCCGATAAGCCTGTCGTTCAATCCGCAGTTCCCCGGTTTTGAAGTTCAGATCATCCCATTGGAGTGCCATCAATTCCCCTACTCGCAGCCCAGTGGACAATTCGAGGAGGAATACTTCATAGTAGCCCTCGTCCTTGGCCTGGATGAGTAGCCTTTGTAGTTCCTCTCTGGAGAGAATCTGCATCTCTTTTCGCCTGACTGGCGGGAGCTTACACCCTTCCGCTGGATTCTGAACAATCAGTCCCTCTGTTACCGCCTGCGACAATGCCCTGCGGCAGAGACTGTGACAGCCGCGAATCAAAGAATCTGACAATCCCTCGCCTCTGGACTCCCGATATTCGCTCCGCCCGTCCCTTTTCATCCAGTTAAAGAATTGCTGAAGGTCACTTGTGGTCAATTTGTTCAGCGGGATATGGCCTAATTGGGGTAGGAGGTANAGGCGGATAGACCCCTCATAGGATTTATGAGAGCTGGGGCGGAGTTGCGGTTTACAGTGGCGTTCATACCAAAATTCCAGCCACTCACCGAAGGACATATTTGCGCTTATTTTTCCAGCGGCTGCTGGGATAATGGAATTCTTCAGTGTGGCCAGCTTCTCTACACATTCCCCTTTGGTTTTCGCCAACACATTTTTTGTCTTGGGCAGACCCTTGTCATCGTAGCCGATGACCACCCGGC
>JAAVHF010000002.1 GCA_014799845.1 Oscillibacter sp.
GTGGACGGTCTATTTGGCGTGCCCTCCTTTCTGCTTGCACACTTGCTAATTTTTCCCTTGACTTTTTATTTGCAAGCTTTCAAACAATAACGGGCGGGAACTGACGCCCCCGCCCAAAATCCCGGCTAAAAGGGGCCTTAGATGTTGTTGTTCCAACCGTTGTTACTTCCGCAGCGGCCGCAATCCCTCCCAAAACTGGCGGGGATGATCTGGCCGGAGCAGGTGCTGGCCACACCGTACAGATTGGGCCGGGTCAGCATATTGGCCTCAATGCCGTCCAGACGGCGGTTAAAGGCGCAGCAGCAGTCGCTGAACTGCTGAGACAGGCCGGTGACCAACTCCTTGGTATAGAAGTTGTTCTTCAGGCTCATGTTCTCCATCTTCAGATCGAAGATTTTCTCGGACTGCTGGGCCTCATAGATGCGGCTTGCCTGACCCATTACCGCGTCAATGCCATCCCGAACGGCTGTGCGAGTGGCGGCGCTCTGCTGCTCAATCAGGTACTGAGTACGGGCGCTGTCGATGATCTCGTTCTTCTCCACCTCGCAGTTGGAAACGCGATTACAACCTCCGGCCGCATAGTCACCGCCGTGATTGCCCCAGCCGTTGCCATTGCCGAAGCCGCCGCCAAAGATTGCCCAGATCACCAGGATGACGAACAGAATGCCAATCCAGGTCATTCCACTTCTGGATTCTTCCATGTGTAACACTCCTTTTTGATTTTATTTATTCCAACGGCTATTTCAGCCGGGGGAATTTAGTTTGCGCAGGCTTTGCTGCCGGAGCAGAAGGAGACCACCCGCCGCCGGCGCCGCCCACAATTTTTTCCGCATCCGCTTTCAACGCCTCCGGCGTAGTGCCCAGCAGCTGGCAGACCATCCGGCCCTTACCGCTGAGGATGTCCCCCTCTGCCGCCGTGGCGTCCGATGTGTCCGCGCCCGTCTGGATGGCCCGTATTTTGTCCCCATAGGAGGACAGGGGAGCCGTTTCGGGGACGCTCTGTCCCTTCTCCATGATCGCCGCCCGGATGTCCTTTTTACTCTCCTGCAAAAGCCGGAGCTTTTCCGCAATCGTACCCATCACGCCACCTCCCCGTTGATGCTACGACGAGGCGCACGTTTTTTGAAAGACAGCGAATACAGCAGGGCCTGCGATGAATACCGGGAAAACGGCCGGGCTCCTGATGACAGCGACGGCGATGGGGACATCGGCAGAGCAGAACATGAATCCGCCATCGTCGTTCCTGAAGAAGCAAGATCTATGATCCCCGGCACAGGGGACATGGGGTTGTCAAGCAATACCTGGGACATTTAAAAAATCCCCAATTCCGGCAAAACCAACAAACTTCCCTCTGGACATCGCGGGATAAATGTGGTATAGTAGACAAGTTAAAAGAACCCGTGCGATCTGTTCCCATGAAAAAAGGAGGTAAGCCCATGGAACCTAAATTCTTTAATATCCCCGTATGTGTAGGCGATGTAACCCTTCGGGTGGCCCAAGGCCATTTCGCAACCAGGCACAGCCACACCAATTACTTTATCGACGTAACAAGGCAGCAGTCCTGCTTCCAGGAGGCGGATTCTGTGGCACAGCAGCTGGCGCAGCGGCTGGCGTCCTATACGATGGTGGACACCATTCTGTGTATGGACGGCACCCGCGTAATTGGCACCTGCCTTGCCCGGCATCTGACCGAGTCCGGCTACCGCACCATCAACTCGGGGAAGGACATCTACCTCCTTCGTGAGAACGTCAGCGCCGATGGAAAACTGATTTTCCGTGAGAACGCCCGGTTCATGCTGGACGGGAAGAACGTGCTGCTCCTCCTGGCCTCCATCACCACCGGCAGTACGGTGGAGAAGGGGATGCGCTGCGTCCAGTATTACGGCGGCAATGTGGCCGGTGTGGCTTCTATCTACAGTCATGTGAAGGAAATCAACGGCGTGCCTGTGGTGTCCCTCTTTGATACCGAGGATCTGCCCGGTTATGCCAGCTACCACCAGGAGGACTGTCCCCTGTGCGGTCAAGGGCTGGAAGTGGACGCCATTATTGACAAGTACGGCTACGAGAAGCTGTGATGCCGCAAAAAAGTCCGGCAGCGGGATGCTGCCGGACTTTTTTTGCGGCAAATTACACAAATTTATCTTTCAGAGACGCGGCCCAATTTTCTATTGCGTCTGCCAGAGCCATCTGCTGCCGCAG
Source organism: Oscillibacter sp. (assembly GCA_014799845.1). Classification (GTDB taxonomy): domain Bacteria; phylum Bacillota; class Clostridia; order Oscillospirales; family Oscillospiraceae; genus Pelethomonas. Next base: position 2,200 of record JAAVHF010000002.1, read on the forward strand.
GACTGCCATGCCGGTTTCGGGGACTTCCGGCGCGTTTTCCTTTTCGCGAAGGTTTTTCTCCAAATAGGATTTCAGCTCCTTGATCTGTATTTCGATACTGTCAATGCAGGCTGACTGCATTTCTGGAGGAAGGCTGTCCAGATTGACGATCACGGCGTTAAAATCCAGGAAGATCCGTATGGGCTGGGCCGCGAGTTCCCGCATCAGGCGTTCAAACTCCTGCTCGCCGCGGGCGGTCAGTGAATACACGGCCTTTTCGGGCATATTGTTTTCCCGCACGGAGACGCTCTGAAGCAAGCCTTTCTCCTCCAGCTGGATGACCTTTTTGTAGATAGAAGGCGTGCTGATTTTTACCCATTTAGAAATATTGCGGTATTCCACCAGTTTTTGGATATCGTAGGCGCTGAGCGGTTGTTTTTTCAGCATCCCAAGGACGATCAGATCTATTGCCGCCATAAAAATCTCCTTTCCGTCTTGACAAGTACTATAATTTATAGTATCATGCGTTTCCTGACAGCTACTATAAATTATACTACTACACATTACACCGGCTGTCAAGAGAAAGGAGTACTTTATGAACGGAAACAAGAGGATGGAGGTGCTGGGGAGCGCGCCGGTTCCCAAAGCGCTTATGGTTCTGGGCGTCCCGGCCATGGTTGGCATGCTCATCAACGCGCTCTACAATCTGGCTGATACCTACTTTGTAGGCGGGCTGGGGACGGATCAGATGGGAGCGGTCACGGTTGCTTTTCCCCTTGGGCAGATCGTTGTGGGTTTGGGACTGCTGTTTGGAAATGGCGCTGCCGCTTACATTTCCAGATTGCTGGGACGCGGCGATAAGGATACGGCGGACAAAGCTGCAAGCGCGGCCCTATATGGCAGCGTGGCGGTTGGGGCGGTTGTCATCCTCATTTCGATCATTTTTCTGCGGCCGATTCTGAGGCAGACCGGCGCGATTGACCGGGTTATGCCCTATGCTCTGGCCTATACGCGTATCTACATCGTATTTTCCATTTTCAATGTGTTCAATGTCACCATGAACAATATCGTATCCAGCGAAGGCGCGGCGAAAACCGCTATGTGTGCGCTTCTGGCGGGGGCGGTCCTGAATGTGGCGCTGGACCCCGTTTTTATCTATGTGCTTGATTTTGGGGTAACCGGCGCGGCGGCCGCCACGGCCATTTCGCAGTTCGTGTCCACTTTGGTGTATCTCGCATATATTTTCCGAAAAGGCAGCGTGTTTACATTCCGCGTCAGAGAGGGCTGCTTCAGCAAAGAGATCATGTCAGAGATTTTAAAAATTGGAATCCCCACCCTGCTTTTCCAGGTACTGACCAGCCTTTCCATTGGGATGCTCAACAACGCGGCAAAAGAATACGGCGGTTCCGTGCTTGCGGCAATGGGGCCGGTTACAAAAGTCATGTCAATGGGAACGCTGATTGTTTTTGGTTTCCTGAAGGGATTTCAGCCGGTTGCGGGATTCAGCTATGGGGCCAGGAATTTTGACCGTCTGCGTGAGGCGGTCAGAATTTCCATTCTCTGGTCTACGGGATTCTGTTTGCTGTTTGGGCTGATTGCCGTTATATTCGCTGATCCCATTATGTCCATGTTTACAAGGGACGATATGGAGATGGTCCGGGCTGGTTCCGCCGCTTTGCGGGCAAACGGATTTTCTTTTATCCTTTTTGGCTTCTATACAGTGTATTCCTTCCTGTTCCTTGTAATGGGTAAAGCTGCGGAGGGCTGCGTTCTGGGCGCGTGCCGCCAGGGAATTTGCTTTGTACCGGCTATCCTGGTGCTTCCAACAGTTTTAGGGTTGAACGGCGTTCTTTACGCACAGCCGGCTGCTGATGTCATTTCAGCGATCGTTGCCGCATGTATGGCCGTTGGACTTCATAAGGAGCTGAAGGCGGCGGAAGCCGGGATTTCGTCTGCGCAAGGCGAGGGAAGCTCTGAATAAATCTCCGTATCCGTCTCGGCGGAAAATTCTACGGAAACAAACTGAATATATAAAAACAGCCCCTCCGTGAAGCGACACAAGAGCGTCGTTTCACGAAGGGACTGCTGCATGAACGTGTATTTGAGAGCCTATCCGCAAATAGTCCGCACACAGCCGTTAGGCCGCCAGTGGCGGCCCCGGGCCTATAACGGACCAGTGGCCCGTACACGGCTTGCCTGCATCTTTTCCGCCAAATTTCGTTGCTTTTCCTTGCCGGGCGGCAGCCGCCCGCGGAAAAGCGCCTCATCTGACGAAAAATCTGACAGCGCAGTCTGGGCACGTTCTATTTACGGATAGGCTCTAACGCAATTTCCGCGTCAACTCAGAAAACTGGAAATCGCCCGGGCATCCTGAATGCCCTTCTGATACAGGCGCATCATCGCGGCCCGGTCACGGGTCAGGGTGTCCGCCCCGCAGAGATCGTCCGGGGCAATCAGAAGGACGCGGCCCTCCGCCTGATATTTCTTTGCCAGTTCAACGCCTGTATTGTACCGTTCCACCCGTGTCCGGAGCTTCTTGGCGGCGAAGGGATACCGGTGCTGGATCATGTCCGCCAGTAGGCCGTCCTTTCCGGGGGACCGGGGCTTGTCCATCGGGCGGGTGAGAAGGACCACCACCTTGTCGCATCCGCACTGAAAAGCTTTTTCCACCGGCACCGGGTCGGCCAGCGCGCCGTCATAGTAGGGCATCCAGTCCACCACATAGGGCGGGCACACGAAGGGGATGGCGGAGGAGGCTTTGAAGATGTTGTAGCTGTCCTGAGCCAGATTGGATTTGTCGAAATACTTGGCGCTGCCCGTCAGCGCATTGGTAGCTACCACCAGCAGTTCCGAAGGGTTGTCCATCATGGCCTGATAGTCCAGAGGATATTCTCCGTGGGAGTTGCTCAGGGTGCCGTATACATAGTCGAGATCAATATAGGACTGCTTGGTCAAAGCGTTTCTGGCGCCCATATATTCCTTCCGCAGGGCGTACTCAGTGTAAAAGGTGTAATTCCGTCCCCGCTGCCGCGCCAGGTAGGACGCTGCGTTGGCGCTGCCTGCCGAGACGCCGATCACCAGGTCAAACCAGATGTCCTGATCGATGCAGTAGTCAAAAACCCCTGCGGCGTAAATTCCCCGAAGGCCGCCGCCTACGTCTACAATTCCTGTTTTCATGATACACCTCCGCCCAAGGTTTGGGCATGTCTTTCAGCTTAGCGGGAAGTAGTATAGCAGAATTTTTTCAGAGATTCAATCGTTTTTTGCCGGCCGGGCGGTGAAACAGGTTTTGAGATATACGGAATGAGATGCCGCAAGCCTCTTGTTTTTTTCTTCCTGAAATGATAGAATAAATGTCAGAAGAGAAAAGGAGTTATTCCATGCGAATTCTGGGCATCGACCCCGGTGTTGCTACGATTGGATTTGGACTGATAGAGGCGGACCGGGCCAGCGTGCGGCTGATCCAGTACGGTGTGATTACCACCCCGGCTGGCCTGCCGCTCTCCAACCGGCTCTATCAGATTTCTCAGGATATGTCCCAGCTGCTGGAGCAGTTCAAGCCGCAGGAGATGGCGGTGGAGGAGTTGTTTTTTTCCAAGAATATCACCACCGGCATTGCCGTGGCCCATGGCAGGGGGGTGATCCTTCTGGAGGCGGAGCGGGCTGGCGTCCCGGCCTTTGAGTACACGCCGATGCAGGTCAAGCAGGCGGTAGCAGGTTACGGCGGCGCGGAGAAGAAGCAGGTCATGCTGATGACCCAGCGGCTGCTGAAAATGAAAAAGATACCCCGGCCAGACGACGCCGCCGACGCCTTGGCCATCGCCATCTGTCACGGCCGCAGCGCTACCAGTCTGCTGAACATGGAGCGCAAATTCAATCCGGACCGGTATGACACGCGTTAAGGCATACATACTTTTTTCTTAAAAGAAAAAAGTATCAAAAAAGAACTTTTTGCGCAAAACTTCGTTTTGCTTTTGGGAGTATATATGTATTATTATGTTTCCGGTACAGTGGCTCATGTGGAGCCTTATCTGGCGGTGATCGACTGCGGCGGGGTGGGGTATGCCTGCCGCACTACCAGCTATACCCTGTCCCAGATCAAGAAAGGGGACAAGGCGAAACTCTTTACCTACCTCAGCGTCCGGGAGGACGCTATGGACCTGTATGGATTTTTCAGCCAGGAGGAACTGAAGCTTTTTCAGCAGCTGATCTCCGTATCCGGCGTGGGGCCTAAGGCGGCGCTGGCAATTTTGTCCTCCAGCAGTCCCGCCAATCTGGCCATGAGCATTATCACCGGAGATGAAAAATCCCTCACCGCCGCTCAGGGGGTGGGGAAGAAGATCGCTCAGCGGGTGATCCTGGAATTGAAGGACAAGCTGGCGAAGGGACAGACTATTTCCGCTTCCGGCGAGAGCGTGGCGGGTCCTGCCGTGACCATTATCCCGCAGAACAAGCTCAGCGAGGCTTCCGCCGCGCTGGCGGTGCTGGGGTATTCTCAGGCGGAGATCAATGTGGCCCTCAAGGGTATTGATATCGATGGACAGCCGCTGGAACAGGTCATCCGGCTGGCATTGAAGAACATGATGAAGGGGTAAGCTATGGCAATAGATTTTTCCAATAACGAGCCCTTTATTGAGGAGGAGCCGCTGGTTACTACCTCGCTGACCAGAGAGGATGAAAATGAATATTCCCTCCGGCCCCAGAAGCTGAGGGAGTACATCGGCCAGGAAAAGGCGAAGGCCAATCTGGAGGTTTTTATCCAGGCGGCCAAAATGCGCTCTGAGCCTTTGGACCACGTCCTGCTCCATGGCCCCCCGGGATTGGGCAAGACGACCCTCTCCGGTATTATCGCTAATGAGATGGGGGTCAACGTTCGGATCACCTCCGGGCCTGCCATCGAAAAGGCGGGGGACCTGGCGGCGCTGCTGACCAACCTGAACGAGAATGATATCCTTTTTGTGGATGAAATTCACCGGCTGAACCGCTCGGTGGAGGAAGTACTGTACCCCGCTATGGAGGACTTCGCCATTGATATCATCATCGGCAAGGGGCCGTCGGCTAACTCTATTCGGTTGGATTTGCCGAAGTTTACCCTGATCGGGGCTACTACCCGGGCGGGTCAGCTGTCCGCGCCGTTAAGAGACCGCTTCGGCGTGACGCTCCGGCTGGAACTCTATACCCCGGAGGAGTTGGCGATGATCGTTACACGGTCCGCCGGGATTCTGGACGCGCCCATTGAACAGGACGGCGCTATGGAAATCGCACGCCGCAGCCGGGGTACGCCGCGAATCGCTAACCGGATGCTTCGCCGGGTGCGGGACTTCGCGCAGGTGGTGGGAGACGGTATCATCAACAAGGAACTGGCCGACAAGGCGCTGACGGCGCTGGAAGTGGACTATCTGGGGCTTGATAACATCGACCGGCGGATGCTGCGGGCGATTATTGAGTACTACGGCGGCGGCCCGGTGGGGCTGGAGACTCTGGCGGCAACTATCAACGAGGAAGCGGTCACGCTGGAAGATGTATATGAGCCGTATCTGATGCAGATCGGCTTTTTGACCCGGACGCCCCGGGGCCGCTGCGTTACGCCGAAAGCGTATCAGCATTTGGGTATCGCGATTCCAGGCGGCGTGCCTAATCTGATGGATCAGCTGTCGTTTTAGACGCTGTGGGACAGGGGCAGGGCTTTTACTGGTCAAAGGAGGCCAGAAACATGGCTTCCAGCTCCGCCATCTGGACGTGGTCGTATGCGCGCTGGAGGGCTTCCAGCTGTTCTCTCTGCTCAGAAGGAAGCTGCTCCCAGAGCTTGCGGCCGATTTCATCCCGAGTTATACAGCGTTCCGTATAGGCGGTCTGGCCGTAGTATTTTTCCAGCAGATGGTCCGTGATGTGGTCGAATAAGGCTTGCATCAGTTCGTCCATGAGTGTATACTCCTTTTAGTTGATGGATATATTTTACACCCTTTAAGATGCAATGTCAACACCTAACTTCGTGTAAATGCATTTTTTTGAGGATGATTATATGTTTAAATATAAAATGAATATTCTGTTAGAGCTAAAGAATGCGGGATATACATCGACACGCATTCGACGGGAACGAATTATGGCAGAAAGCACATTGCAGCGTCTGCGAACTGGGAATACATCCATCAATTTGGAGAGCCTAGCACCTGTTTGCAGAATCCTCCACTGTCAGCCGGGGGATTTGGTGGAATGGGTGGAGGATGAGTAGGCCATATCCGTGATTTATTCAGTTGGCAAGGTGCGCTGCTACAGCCTTTTGGGCAGCCCGGCTGCGCTGATCCGGTACCTGATCGGGCATCGACTTGCTTTAGTGCCTCAAAACTCGGAGGTTTGTCTTCCCTCATCTTCATTTTGAAAAGAAGGGAAAGTTGCTGGGGAAAGCGCAACCTCTTGAGAAATTTTTGTGATTTGTGGCCGGGCGCAGGGGCGCGGTTGACAAAGCGGACGGTTTGCGGAGCGAAAGTCCGGCGCCGCCAACGGTCCGGATTGTTTCGTTTTCGGAGCTGCTTCAATGGCGGGTTAGTGGTGGTTACGCTCCATTGAAATTGCCGGAGGCAATTTCAGTCGCTTTCACGCCGATGGCGTTGTGTGTCAGAGTGCCCGGGTTTTGAAGTGAGCGCCGGGAGTACCCGAAGCAATACGGTAGGGACTGCCGATGACATCCTTAAATAGACGCTTCGCCTGATACACGGAAGCCGGTTTGATAGGCCGGACGGACTATAGGACGAGCGCAAAAATAAAATTCCCCGTAATCGTAAGGGATTCTTAAACCGCAGGTTTAAGTGATTTTTTGCCTACTTTTTGTTCACACAAAAAGTAGGCGCGNNGTCCGGGGCCGCGNANGTCCCGGAGNNATCGAAACGAAAAATTGAGCGTTCGCGTCCGCAGGACGCGAAGAAGAGGAGNAATCTGATGGGTAANCTTTTTGGTACNGATGGTATCCGAGGCATTGTAGGNGAAAATTTAACTGCGGAGATGGCCTACCGGGTGGGTCAGGCGGTGGCAACCGTCCTGACCGAGGAGAAAGGCCAGCCGCCCCTGATTACCATTGGCATGGATACGCGNATTTCCTCCGACATGCTGGAGGGGGCTCTGATTGCGGGCATTACTTCCGTTGGCGGAGACGTGATGCCTCTGGGGACCATCCCCACCCCGGCGGTGGCGTATCTGACGATCAAGGTGGAAGCGGACGCCGGCGTGGTGATCTCCGCCAGCCACAACCCCTTTGAGCACAACGGCATCAAGGTTTTCAACGGTCAGGGCTACAAGCTCTCCGACGCGCTGGAGGACAGGGTGGAGGAGAAGATCCTCTCAGACGAGCCTATGCCCATCAAGAAGGGCGGCGAGATCGGCAAGCGTATCCACGGCATGAAGAACCTGAAATACGAGTACATCAAGCATCTGCGGGGCACCGTCCAGGACGACCTGGGNGGGCTGCGGGTGCTGATCGACTGCGCCAACGGCGCGGCGGCGGCGACTGCCCCGGACCTGTTCGCGGACTTCGCCATTGAGGCGGATTTCATCCACCGCAAGCCCAACGGGGTCAACATCAACCTGAAATGCGGTTCTACCCATTTGAAGAGCCTGGCCGCCATGGTCACGGCGGGCGAGTATGATCTGGGCATCGCCTTTGACGGCGACGCGGACCGGTGCCTGATGATCGATGAAAAGGGAAATATCGTGGACGGCGACAAAACCATGGCCGTCTGCGGTAAGTATATGCGGGACCAGGGACTGCTCACCGGGCGGGCCATCGTGGGCACCGTCATGAGCAACCTGGGTTTACATGAGTTCTGCAATAAGAACAATATTCGCCTGATCTGTACGCCGGTGGGCGACCGGAACGTGCTGGAAAAGATGCTGGAATTCGGCTACCGCATCGGCGGGGAGCAGTCGGGCCATACCATCTTTACCGACTATGCCACCACCGGAGACGGTCAGCTGACGGCGTTGCAGTTCTTGCAGATCCTGAAGCGCAGCGGGAAAACCGCCTCGGAGCTGGCGTCCATCTGCCCCAGCTATCCCCAGACGCTGGTAAACGTGGAGCTGCCCAACCGGCCGGGATTGAAGGAGGGCATCATGGCCTCCCAGGTTCTGGCGGAAGCCATCACAAAGGAAGAGGAAATGCTGGGCGGAGACGGCCGGGTGCTGGTCCGNCCCTCCGGTACGGAGCCCCTGATCCGGGTCATGGTGGAGGCGAAAACCGCCCAGCAGGCGGACGAGTGCGCGGGCCGTCTGGCGGATTTGGTGAAAACGCTGGAATTATAAGGAAAGTTTTACAAATTTTTAATATTTACTTGACAAACCCGAGGGGAAATAGGTATAATAAGTATGTCGATCAGTGAAGCCCGTTTAACCGCATATGCGTCCCTCCCGGATGAGACGCTGTCCGCCTTGGCGAGACAGGGCGACCGGGACGCGGAGGAGACGCTGGTCAAGCGGTATACCCGCTTGGTGCGCCAGCTGTCCCGCCCTTACTATCTGGCGGGGGGAGACAGCGACGATCTGATTCAGGAGGGCATGATCGGCCTCATGTGCGGCGTCCGGGAGTACGATGGTACAAGGCCGGCCAGCTTCCGCACATTCGCAGAAATATGTATCCGCAACCGGCTGTATTCCGCCGTCCGGGCCGCCGCCCGCGACAAGCACACGCCGCTCAATCAGTCGGTTCCTCTTGAAATACCCTTCTTTGACGGTCAAGGCCCTGTTTCCGGCGCGATGGTGGGGGAGAACCCCGAAGATCTGATTATCGGCCGGGAGGGGGTTCAGGACGCCCTGAGCGATGTTCGCAAGCAGCTGTCCGATTTCGAGGCGAAGATTTTGGGGTACTATTTAGACGGCCTGACCATCCGGGAAATGGCCAAAGCGGTTTCACGGTCCCCCAANTCGGTGGACAACGCCGTGCAGCGCATCCGGCGCAAGGCAGCGCGGCAGCTTAATTCAGGCGATCTCAGCAAAGGCTGAACGCAATATATTTTTTTCTATTCAAAGAGAGGGTAAAATCATGTACGAAGACAAGACCTTAGTTTGCAAGGAGTGCGGCAACGAGTTCGTTTTCACCGCCGGTGAGCAGGAGTTCTACGCGGAGCGCGGCTTCCAGAACGAGCCCCAGCGCTGCAAGGCCTGCCGTGACGCTCGCAAGAACGCTGCCCGTGGTCCCCGCGAGTATTTCACCGCGGTCTGCGCGAACTGTGGCGGCGAGGCCAGAGTGCCTTTTGAGCCCAAGAGTGATCGTCCTGTGTATTGCAGCGATTGCTTCGCCAAGATGCGCGAGCAGGGCTGATAGATAGCAAAGGTCGAGGGGCGTCCTGAAAGGGACGCCCCCTTTTTTGTTCCGCAGAGAGCTGATTGGACAATGCTGCACGATTTGTCCATTTATTGGGAGAATCCTCTATTCCCATACCGGCGGGGGAATGGTATACTAACAGCATGAACCAACAAGGCGGAAGCCAAATCTGATTTGTTGAAGGAGAAGAACGATATGTCTATTTTAGTCTGCGGCGGCGCCGGGTATATCGGCAGCCATACCTGCGTGGAGCTGATTGAGGCCGGGTACGACATCGTGGTGGCGGACAACCTCTGCAACGCCAGCGAGGAAGCCCTGCGCCGGGTGGAGAAAATCACCGGCAAAAAGGTGCCTTTTGTGAAAACGGAACTGTGCAATGAGGCCGAGGTGGAGGACCTGTTTGTCAAGTACCCCGATATTCACGCCGTGATCCATTTCGCCGGCCTGAAGGCGGTGGGCGAGAGCGTGGCAAAGCCGCTGGAGTATTATTCCAACAACCTCATCAGTACGCTGTATCTGCTTCAGGCCATGCGGCGGCATGGGGTGAAGAATTTTGTGTTCTCCTCCTCCGCTACGGTGTACGGCGATCCCGCCGTGGTGCCCATCCGGGAGGACTCCCAGACCGGCGGCACGACCAATCCTTACGGCACCAGCAAGCTGTTCCAGGAGCGNATCCTCTCCGACATCTGCGCCGCCGANCCCNCGCTGAACGTGGCGCTGCTGCGGTACTTCAACCCCATCGGNGCCCATGAGAGCGGCCTCATCGGCGAGGACCCCAACGGCATCCCCAATAACCTGGTGCCCTATATCGCCAAGGTGGCGGTGGGCCAGCTGGAAAAAGTCCATGTCTACGGCAACGACTACAATACCCCCGACGGCACCGGCGTGCGGGATTATATCCATGTGGTGGACCTGGCNAAGGGCCACGTGGCGGCGCTGAAGAAGCTGGACACCAACTGCGGCCTCTTTATCTGCAACCTGGGNACCGGCAAGGGCTACAGCGTCCTGGATGTGCTCCACGCCTATGAGAAAGCCTGCGGCCACGAGCTGCCCTATGTGATCGATCCCCGCCGTCCCGGCGACATCGCCGCCTGCTATGCCGATCCTGCCAAGGCCCGGGAGGAGCTGGGCTGGGAGGCTAAGTACGGCATCGAGGACATGTGCGCTTCCTCCTGGAAGTGGCAGTCCGGCAACCCCAACGGATATAAGGGGTAAATTCCTGTAAGAGCTTAAAAAACAGGCTCCGGGAGGGGCCGAATATGGAAAACGTTGCAATCAGACTTTATGACAGCAGCCGGGAGGCGGAGATGCTTTCGGATATCGCCGCGTTCTGGAAAACCCACTATCTGACGCTTACGCCGGAGGAGGCGGCAAACGACCTGCGGGCCTGGACGGCGGAGGGCCATGAGCTGTATGTCATCCTCTGCAACGGCGCGGAGGCCGGATTCCTTCACATGGGCAGCCGGGGCAGCGCCTGCGACTGGCTGGAGGACGTGTTCGTCCGGGAGGAGCTGCGCTGCCGCGGNATCGGAAGCCGGGCCATTGAGCTGGCCTGGGACATGCTCCGGGNGAAAGGGCTGGANACCATGTATCTGGAAGTGGTCCCGGCCAACGAGGCGGCGATCCGGCTGTATCACAAGCTGGGATTCACCAACCTGAANACGCTGNCGCTGAACCGCTCAGTGAANGAAAAGCNGCAGCTGGGNACGGAGACCATCGGCGGACTGACCTTCCGCACNTACCGGCCCAACAACGGCTGAGAAAGNTCAAAANNTTTGGTTGGNAGNNTGCNNGNCTGAAAACCATTGGCCCGCANGCGGTTTACAAGAATTTCATTTTCTTTCACCCCTTTTTCCTCAGGGAAAAAGGGGTGAAAGTTTATAAACCGACAAAACCGCGTCTTGACAAGATGAAATGATACCTATATTATAAGGTAGAATCCTAGAAAAGGGAGGGGGAACTGCTATGGCCGAACAGATCACCAGCCGCGCCAACCCCCTTATGACCCATATCCGCAGGCTGGCGGCCTCCCGGTCCCACCGGTATGAGACGGGGGAGTACTTGGGAGATGGCATAAAGCTGCTGGAGGAGGCGGTCCGTTGGAAAGCGGCGCTGACCGCCGTAGTGTATACGCCGGGGACGGCGCTGCCGCCTCTGCCGGAGGATGTCCGGCAGGTGGAGGTCCCGTCCGGCGTAATGCGTTCCATCAGTCCTATGGAAGCGCCCCAGGGAGCGCTGTTCCTGGCGCGGATTCCGGATCAGGCAGTGCCGGAGACCTTGACGGGTAAGCGGTATCTGGCCCTTGAGGGGGTACAGGACCCGGGAAACGTGGGAACGATCCTCCGAACGGCGGACGCCTATGAGGCCGATGGCCTCATACTCCTGCCAGGGTGTGCGGATGTTTTTAACCACAAGACGGTGAGAAGTTCTATGGGGGCCGTTTTCCGGTTCCCGGTGTGGAGCTGCGGGCTTGGCCAGCTCAAGGAGCTGGCGGAGAGGTCAGGGCTCCCCCTGTTGGGGGCCGCGCTTCGGGAGGACACCGTTGATGTCCGCGAGGCGGACCTCCGGCGCGGTATTATCCTCCTCGGCAGCGAGGGGAAGGGCCTCAGTGAGGCGGCGCTGTCCGCCTGCGGGCAGAGTGTTCGTATCCCTATGGCAGAAAGGTGCGAGTCGCTTAATGTGGCGGCGGCAGCCGCCACGCTGCTGTGGGAGGGATATCGGTAGATTTATCTTTGCCGCCGGGCGCTCGACCTGCGGTCGAGCGCCGGGATGGTCGTTTAGACGCCGAAGGCGGCTAAATGACGTCCCTTCGGGCGGCAAACGGAAGTTGTTTCGATTTGATGGCCCGGGACCTGCGCGGCCCCTGGATTCTACACGGCCACATCGAGTGGCCGCGTAGAATTTGACTTAAACCTGCGGTTTAAGAATCCCTTGACGGGCACCGCCAGAGGCGGCTGCCCTATACGGGGAGCCTGTCACCATTGGGTGCAGGTGAAGAGCTGCGAATGCTTCCGAACAACATGTTGTTCTTCTGATGGCTTGGTACTTGAAGGACTCCGGCTGCCGCCCTGTTAAAGAGAGACTGCCCTGCAAGGGGGACTGTCTATCGCAACTGCCCCGGGAGGACCCAAAGCGATACGGTAGGGACTGCCGATAACATCCTATAATAGACGCGAGGCAGGAGAAACCACACCCGCAGCCCGGTTTAGTTCGGACAGACCACAGGATAGGCGCAAAACAAATCGACACATTAGGGGATTCTCAAGGGCGGCGAAGCCCCCTTGAGGGTGCTGCGATTTTTCATGACCACATCGAATGGTCATGAAAAATTAAATTTTGCACGGCCCATCGATGGGGCCGTTGCAAAATCGTTGCTTCTTTTCGCACAAGCGAAAAGAAGGCCCGCCCCGGCGAGGGGCGAATCTAATGAAAGATTAGCAGCAAGTGCCGCCGCGCAGCGGCGGCCGGAGAAAGGAGCCCCAATGGCACAGTTGAAATATTGGCTCTGGCTGGCCAGCCGCCCGAAGCTGAACAATAAAATGAAACTGGCCCTCCTGGAGCATTTTGGCGAGCCGGATAAAATCTACTATGGCGAAAAAGAGGAATACTTCCTGGTGAAGGGTATGACCCGCTCACTGGCCCAGGCGCTGGAAGATAAAAATCTGGAGCACACGGACCGGATCCTGGGGGACTGCGACCGGCTGGGGCTGCGCATCCTGACCATCCGGGATACGGAGTACCCCGACCGCCTGCGGAATATCTTTGACCCGCCGCTGGTCCTCTACATCCAGGGGCGGATGCCCCAATTCGACGATGAAGTCGCAATCTCTATGGTGGGTACCCGGAAGGCTTCGCCCTATGCCATGGAGATGGGGGAGAAGCTGGCCTTCCAGCTGGCCGGACTGGGGGCGCTCATCGTCTCCGGACTGGCCGTGGGCGGCGACGCCGCCGCCCATCGCGGCGCGCTCCGGGCCGGAGGCTTTACCGCCGCCGTGATCGGAGGAGGCCACGACATCATCTATCCAAGTGAACACCGGTTTCTGTATGAGGACATTGCCGCCAGAGGCGTGATCCTCTCCGAGTATCCGCCGGGAACCGAGCACGACGGCAGGCATTTTCCGGTGCGCAACCGGATTATCAGCGGGCTGAGCTTAGGCGTGGTCGTAATCGAGGCCCCCGAGCGCAGCGGCGCGCTGATTACCGCCAGCCGGGCGTTGGATCAGGGCAAGGATGTGTTCGTGATCCCCGGCCGGGTGGGCGATTACCACTGCGCCGGAAGCAACGCTCTGCTCCGGGATGGCGCGGGCGTGGTTACCGACGCCTGGGATGTGCTGGGCGGCTACGTGGAGAAGTACCCCCACAAAATCCGCTCCCTGCGGATGGAGGAGCCCCGCCGCTTCGGCACCGCGCCTGCAAAGGCGGAGAGGCCGAAGCCCGATAAAAAGGAAGCGCCCGCTAAGCCGCAGGAGCCGAAACTGCCCCTGCTGGACCTCTCCGGAGATCACGGGCTCACCGATGACCAGCTTCGTATTGTCAAGGCCCTGGAGGGCCGCACGGTCCAGGTGGACGATCTCATCGAGGAAACACAAATTCCCACCCGGCGGGTACTCTCCGCCCTGACCGTTTTGGAATTGGACAGGATCGTGACCCAGGAGAGCGGGAAACGCTTCTCCCTGGCTGTCGCGCTCAAATAAATTTATTTAGTTTAAGAATGAGGGGCCGTCGTTTGGATGATAGGCCTTGTTTGATAAATGGCGGAATGCCCAACGGTGAGAGATTTTTTCGCCAATCAAGGCGATTTGACGCCGCCATACTTTGTGTATGGCAAGGAAAATCAACGCAGAGTGGCGGAAAAAGATCCGTTGTTTGGGCGTTTTGACATTTTTCAAACATGGCCTGGATATCCGGGCGGCTGTCCCGGCGGCCCGTTGGCCGCCCAGGAGGAAATAATGGCAAAATCGAGTCTCGTGATCGTGGAGTCTCCCGCCAAAGCAAAGACCATCGGCAAGTATCTCGGCCCCAATTATCAGGTGAAGGCCTGCATGGGACACCTGAGAGACCTGCCCAAGAGTACCTTGGGCGTGGACATCGAAAACAACTTCGAACCCAATTACCGTCCCATCAAGGGGAAAGAAGACATTATCAACGATCTGAAAAAATCCGCTAAAAGCAGCGACGTCGTCTATCTCGCAACCGACCCGGACCGGGAGGGAGAGGCCATCAGCTGGCACCTGAAGGAGCTGCTGGGGCTGGCGGACGAAAAAGCCCGCCGGGTGACCTTCAACGAGATCACCAAGCGGGTGGTGAATGAGTCCATCGCGCAGCCCAGAGAGATCGACCAGAGCCTGGTGGACGCCCAGCAGGCCCGGCGTATCCTGGACCGGATCGTGGGCTATCAGCTCTCGCCCCTGCTGTGGAAGAAGATCAGGAGTGGCCTGTCCGCTGGGCGGGTTCAGTCCGTGGCAACCCGGATGGTCTGCGACCGGGAGCATGAAATCGCGGCGTTCAAGCCTCAGGAATACTGGTCCCTGGATGCGCGGCTCACGCCTGACGGTACCGAGCGGAACGCGTTCCTGGCCCACTACCATGGTGAGAACGGCAAGAAAAAAGAACTGAATACCATCGAAGAGGTCAACGCGGTAGTGGAGGCGGTCAAAGCCGCCGCCTTTACCGTGAAAACCGTGAAACGGCAGGAAAAACAGCGCTCTCCCGCCGCGCCCTTTACGACCTCCACCCTCCAGCAGGAGGCCAGCCGGAAGCTGAATATGACCCCGCGCCGCACTATGGCCATCGCCCAGCAGCTCTATGAGGGCGTGGACATCTCCGGCGAGGGCACTGTGGGCCTTATTACCTACATGCGTACCGACTCCCTGCGGCTCAGCGACGAGGCCCTTGCCGCCGCCAGAGGGTTTATTCAGGGCCGCTATGGCAGTGAGTACTGCCCCAAGGCCCCCCGAACCTACAAGACAAAGGCCGGGGCCCAGGACGCCCACGAGGCCATCCGGCCCAGCGATGTGGAACTGACCCCGGAACGGCTGAAACAGGACCTGACCAACGATCAGTACCGCCTTTACTGGCTGATCTGGAGCCGGTTCGTGGCCTGCCAGATGTCCAACGCGGTATATGACGCCGTGTCGGTGGAAATCCAGGCGGGCGTCCACGGGTTCCGGGCCAGCAGCAGCAGCCTGAAATTCTCCGGGTACACCGCCGTCTATGAAGAGGGCAAGGACGAGGAGAAAGAGGAAAAAGAGGGAAGACTGCCGCCTCTGACCGAGGGGCAGGAGCTGAAAAGCCTGGACTTCCAGCCGGGGCAGCACTTTACACAGCCGCCGCCCCGCTATACCGACGCGTCCCTGATCCGGGCGATGGAGGAGAACGGCATCGGACGGCCGTCCACTTACGCGCCTACGGTCAGCACCATTCTGGACCGGGCCTATGTCATCAAGGACGGCAAGTACCTCCACACCACGCCGCTGGGCGAGGTGGTCAATGGGCTGATGGAGGATAAATTCTCCGACATCGTGGACACCGGGTTTACCGCCAATATGGAGAGGGAACTGGACAACGTGGAGACGGGGAACAAGCAGTGGAAGGAACTGCTGCGGGATTTCTACGCCCCCTTCCGTGCGGAGCTGGACCAGGCGGAGAAGGATCTGGAGGGCGTAAGGCTGAAGGTGCCCGACGAGGAGTCCGACGAGGTCTGCGACGAGTGCGGCAGGAAGATGGTCATTAAAAGCGGTCGGTTCGGGAGGTTTCTGGCCTGTCCGGGATACCCGGAGTGTACCTTTACCAAGCCGCTGGTGGTCGAAATGCCGGGACGGTGCCCCAAGTGCGGGGGACGGCTCATGAAGCGGACCGGAAACAGCAAGAAAACCGGGAAGCAGTACACCTACTACTGCTGCGAGAGGCTGACCAGCAAGGACGAGAGCAACAAGTGCGACTTTATGACGTGGGATGTGCCGGTGGCGGACGATTGTCCGGTATGCGGGCAGACCATGTTCAAAAAAGCGGGGAAGGGGTTCAAAAAGCCCTACTGCATCAACGAGAAGTGCGAGAACTTTACCCCGGAGGAAAAGCGGGGCGGGTGGAAAAAGAAACCCGCCGAAGGCGACGCCGGGGCGGCGGCGGAGGCATCCGCTGAGACGGCTGAGAAGAAACCAGCGGCAAAGAAGAGCGCCGCGGCGAAGAAAACGACAACCGCGAAAAAGACTACGGCTGCAAAGAAGACGACAACCACCAAGAAAACCGCCACGGCTAAAAAGACAACCGCCGCCAAGAAAACAACGGCAAAAAAGACGGCGAAAACAGAGGAATGATGGCGGAACGTCAGAGCCGGGATAGCTCCAGGCCGATGGCAAGCCCCGCCTGGAAAGCGGCTTCCTGCTCGATGGAAGAACAGTAGATCCTGCTCTGGCGCAGATCGTCCAGAAGCTTTATCTGGTCCGAGGGGAGAAGCTGCCGGAGACTTGTTTCCGCTTTTTCCTCTGCGTGTGTATAATGGCTGTATTCCACGATGTCCAAATACGGGTGAAAGTTCTTTTCTACGACGTGGTTGAAAAGCTTTTCTACTATGGCTGTCATTAAAATCACTCCTTAACAATATCGAACCAATTGGAACGATTATAGTATAATCGTTCCAAACGGTTCTGTCAACCCTTATGGAGAAAAATATGTCAAATTTACCTGAGAGAATGAAAAACTTGCGGAAAAGCAAGGGATTAAAGCAAGAAGAAGTGGCGGAATTGAGTGGTGTCGGTTATATGTCTTATCGCCGTTATGAGACAGGAATAAGGGAGCCAACGGCTTCCACTTTGTGGAAGTTGGCGGATTTTTTTGAGGTTTCCGTTGATTATTTGATTGGCAGGTCTGATATAAGATAAAAAAGTAACCGTTATGGCTGGCATGAAAATCACTCCTTCAATAATCATTCCGTTTGGAATAGTTGTATTATAACTATTCCAAACGGAGTTGTCAAGACGCAAAGGAAAATTTATGGCAAAATTATATGAGAGAATACGGTTGTTGCGAAAAGAAAAAAATTTGAAACAAGAAGAAGCGGCCGATTTGTTAGAGATCAGCCTGAGTTCCTATTGCCGGTATGAACGTGGTGAGCGGGAGCCAGATGCGTCTACGTTGTGGCGATTTGCCGATTTGTACGATGTTACGATTGATTATTTGGTTGGTCGTTCGGATGAGAGAGGAAGAAGATGAAAGTAACCGTAATTGGCGCTGGCCTCGCGGGGAGCGAGGCGGCGTGGCAGCTGGCTAAGCGGGGCGTTGATGTTACCCTGTGGGAGATGAAGCCCCGGAAAATGTCGCCCGCCCATTCCAGCGGAGATTTCGCGGAGCTGGTCTGCTCCAACTCCCTGCGTGGCGCGGGGCTGGAGAACGCCGTGGGGCTGCTGAAAGAGGAAATGCGGCGCTTGGGCAGCATTATTCTGGAGGCGGCGGACGCAACCAGAGTAGAGGCTGGCGGCGCGCTGGCAGTGGACAGGCACGGGTTTTCCGCTTATGTGACCAGGGCGGTTCGGGAACATCCTAACATTACCGTGATGGAGGGNGAGCTNACCGANCTGCCGGAGGGCGAGGTCCTGGTNGCTACNGGGCCGCTGACCAGCGANGGAATGGCNGANTATCTGCAAAAGCTGACCGGCGGGGAGGANNCGGCGCTGCATTTCTTTGANGCCGCCGCGCCGCTGGTGACTTTTGANAGCCTGGATATGACAAGGGCNTGGTTCGCCAGCCGCTACGACAAGGGNACGGCGGATTATGTCAACTGCGCCCTGGAAAAAGAGGAGTATCAGGCGTTCTGGCNGGAGCTGTGCGCGGCGGAAGAGGCGGAGGNCCACGGGTTTGAGGACAAGAACGTCTTTGANGGCTGNATGCCNGTGGAGGTCATGGCNAGAAGGGGAGAGGACACCCTNCGNTATGGNCCGCTGAAGCCCAGGGGNCTGAAGGACCCGACCACGGGCAGAGAGCCGTACGCGGTGGTGCAGCTGCGGAAGGATAACGCGGAGGGAACCATCTANAACCTGGTAGGGTTCCAGACGCATTTGAAGTTNGGAGAGCAGAAGCGGGTNTTTTCCATGATCCCGGCGCTGANGAACGCGGANTATGTGCGCTATGGCGTGATGCACCGCAATACGTATCTGGACTCCCCCAGACTGCTGGACCGGTATTANAGGCTGAAAAGTGAGCNGAGGATCACCTTNGCGGGNCAGATGACCGGGGTGGAAGGATATGTGGAGTCCGCCGCGTCCGGATTTCTNGCGGCNGTGGAGNTGGCGAGGAGNCTGCGCGGGAAGGAACCCGTCAATTTCCCGAGGGAAACCGCGCTGGGNGCGCTGAGTCTGTACATTTCGGATGAGACGGTCAAAGAGTTTCAGCCGATGAATATCAATTTCGGNATCATTACGCCTCTGGGGTACANGGTNAGGGGNAAACGNAATAAGAATCAGGAGATTTCCAATCGCTCTTTACAGTTGATCGATGCGCTGAANGGGATGGTNNTGGAGGATTGTGAAGGTTCCNCAGCGCCGGGAGGACCCGAAGCAATGCGGTAGGGTCTGNCGGNTNCATCCTGAAAGAGACGCTTCGCCTGATTCACGGGAGGCGTGATTGTGCAATGACCGCATCGAGCGGTCATGCACAATNCANTTCTGCACGGCCCCTCGATGGGGCNGTTGCAGAATCNTAGGTTCNGGCCGGACGGACTACAGGAAAAGCGCAAAAATAAATTCCCCCGTATTAAATGAGGGATTCTTAAACCGTAGGTTTAAGCGCGNTTTTGCCTTCTTTTNCCGCGCGGNAAAAGAAGGCGCGGGGNCCGGGGCCGCGNAGGCCGCGGGCCGTCAAAAGGAAAAGGAGCTTTCATGAAGGTTATCGTAGACGCTATGGGCGGCGACAACGCCCCCCAGGAGATCGTAAAAGGAGCCATCAACGCCGCCAGGGCCCGCGCCGGCCTGAAAATCGTGCTGGTGGGGAAGGAGGCGAAGGTGAAAGCCGCCGCCGCGGCCTGCGGCGGTCTGCCGGAGACGGTGAGCATCGTCAACGCCTCCGAAGTGATCGAGATGCATGACGACCCCGCCACGGCATTCAAAAGAAAAAAAGATTCCTCTATGACGGTGGGATTGAACATGCTGAAAAACGGAGAGGGCGACGCTTTCGTCTCCGCCGGCAGCACCGGCGCTCTGCTGAGCGCCGGAACCCTCCTGGTGAAACGGATCAAGGGCATCCGCAGAGCCGCCATGGCCCCTCTGCTGCCCGTGGCGGGCAAGGGCCTGGTCCTTGTGGACTGCGGAGCCAACGCGGAGTGTACGGTGGAATACCTGGTCCAGTTCGCCTATCTGGGCAGCTTCTATGCCGCCAAGGCCCTGGGGCTGGAAAAGCCCCGGGTGGGACTGCTCAACATCGGCACGGAGGATACCAAAGGGGATCAGCTGCGGCTGGATACCTATAAGGCGCTGAAAGACGCCGGAGACGCGGGACATCTGAATTTTATCGGCAATATCGAGGCGAAAGAAGCCATCAAGGGCGGCTGCGACGTGGTGGTGACGGACGGTTTCTCCGGCAACGTGATGCTGAAAACCGTCGAGGGCGTGGGCTCCTTTATGGGAAAGGAATTAAAGGGTATGTTCATGCAGAGTATAAAGACAAAGGTGGCAGCCCTGCTGGTGAAGAAGGGTCTCGGCGCCTTCAAGGAGCGGCTGGACCCGGATACCATCGGCGGCACGCCCTTCCTGGGCCTCCAGAAGCCGGTCATCAAGGCCCATGGGTCCAGTAAGGCCAGGGCCATCGAAAACGCGATCTATCAGGCTGTGGCCGCCGCGGAGGCGGATCTGGCCGGTCAGATCGAGGCCAACATTCAGCTGATGAAGGTGGAACGCTGACCGGACGGCAGAAATTGGAAGAAATCTGCCGCGCCCTATTGACAGACGACGGGAAAAGTTTTATCATGCCATTGTTGTTATTATCCATATCCCTTTGCGAAAGGAGGGAAACGACATGCAGGACATCTTTGAGCGTATGCAGAGAATCATCTCTGAACAGTTCTCCGTGGATGAGGATGAGATCACTATGGACACGTCCTTTGAGGAGGATCTGGGCGCCGATTCCGTGGACCTGGTTGAGCTGGTCATGAGTATGGAGGAGGCGTTCGATATCGGCGAGGTGCAGGAGGACGAGCTGAGCGGGCTGTCCACCGTGGGCGACTGTGTCAATTTCCTGACGAGCAAGCTGGACGATTGAGCAGAGGCGCTGGTTTCTCGTATACAGATGTTTCGGGGCCTCGCTGAGGAGATGCGTATCTCCGGCGAGGCCCTTTCCGTTGAAAGGAGGGGAGTGCCTGTATGGAATCCCTGGAGAAAAAATTGGGCTACCGGTTTCAGAACCGGGAGCTGCTCAGCGAGGCCCTGAATCACAGCTCTTACGCCAATGAGCACAAGGGCGGTCTGGGCAGCAATGAGCGGCTGGAGTTTTTGGGCGACAGCGTGCTGGGATTTGTGTCGGCGGAATATCTGTTCCGGCTTCACGCGGATCTGCCGGAGGGGGATCTGACCCGGATGCGCGCGGCGCTGGTGTGTGAACAGAGCTTGTACGAGGTGGCCAAAACCCTGGACCTGGGCGGCTATCTGAAGCTGGGCCGGGGCGAGGAGGCCGGGGGAGGCCGGAAACGGCAGTCCATCCTGGCGGACGCGGTGGAGGCGGTGTTTGCCGCTGTATACCTGGACGGCGGCATTGAAAAGGCACGGGAGCTGATCGTCCGTGTCCTGCTGAGCCAGGCCCCCGCCGCCGAGGAGCGGAAGGACTACAAGACCACCCTGCAGGAAGTGGTCCAGCGCAGGAGCGGGCAGGTGCTGACCTACCACATGGTGGACCAGAGCGGGCCGGACCATAATAAGAAGTTCCTTTTTGAGGTGAGGCTCAACGACCGCCCCGTAGGCCGGGGCGAGGGCCGCAGCAAAAAAGAGGCCGAACAGGCTGCCGCCAGGGATGCGCTGGAAAATTCTGACGCGCTGTAACAGTGCAATGGAAAAACGCCGAATCGATCTCCTCGACCGCCATTGGGCGGCGCGGGAGGACCGATCCGGCGTTTTTGTTTGTGGCTTATGCGCTTCCTGCGGTTAAAGGCGCGGTATCGTTACCGTGCGGGAATGTAGAATTCGCGGGGAGACACTGAACAGGCTCTAACAAATTTCCCGATGCATTGGATTTTATAACTCACGATAATACGGGCAGATATTTTCAAAATGCCCGTCCTTCATTTTGAAGCCGTTTGGAATAGTTCCCAGCTGAACAAATCCGAGCCTTTCATATAAATGCCGTGCGTGGGTGTTGTTTTCAACTACCGCGTTAAATTGCAATATGGCAAATGCGTGCCTTTTGGCTTGGCACAGGCTGTCAAGAACAAGCTGTTCTCCAATGTGTCGGCCTCTGCATTCGGAACTGATGGCGTAGCTTGCGTTGCAAATATGTCCGCACCGCCCAACATTGTTGGGATGCAGTATATAAAGACCGCATATATCATGAGTATTTTCGTCTTCCGCAACAGCTGCATAAGTTTGCGACGCGAAAAAATCAGCCCCTGTCATACTGTCCAGTAATTCCTCTTGAGGAAAAGCAATACCTTCCTCCACAACCTCATTCCATATTTTGATCATTGCTTCCAAATCCCGTTTTTCATAGGCGCGAACTGTCATTTGAATCCCTCCATAAATTCCGGTTTGTTGCGTTGTATACAAGGAAGCATAGCGCCGCGGCATAAATAAAGCTGCCAAAGAACTTGCGCGTTTTCTGCGCAACACGTCCACCCGGACCCCAAAAGCGCTGCATTCCAAAGCGGTTCAGGGGGCACCCTTAACTTGCGAGAAAAAGAATCAGTCGTCCTCGTCCCAGGGGGCGCTGTCCGATGACGGCGCGTCGGTTGTGAGGGCGGAGGAGCCGCCCATCTGGATCTCCTGCCACTTGGCGCGGGTGATGAGCAGCTGCCGGGGCTTGGAGCCCTCGAAGGGGCCTACATAGCCCTTCTGCTCCATCTGGTCCACCAGGCGGGCGGCCCGGGAATAGCCCAGCTTCAGACGGCGCTGGAGCATGGATACGGAGGCCTGCCCGGTCTCCAGAATGACCTCCACAGCGGCGGGGAGCAGCTCGTCGGCACCGTCGTCCTCTTCGGCCTCTCCGCCGGGGGCGGGAGAGCCGCTCTTGCGCTCCTTCTCCTGGACGTTCTCCTCGATCTTCTGCATGACCTCGTCGGAGTACTGGACCTCGCCGGTGGACTTGACGTAGCTGACCACCCGCTCGATCTCCTCCGGTGTGATATAGCAGCCCTGGACCCGGAGGGGCTTGTTGCTGCCAATGGGAGCGTAGAGCATGTCGCCCCTGCCCACCAGCTTTTCCGCGCCGGTGGAGTCCAGAATGATGCGGGAGTTGATGCCGTCCTTGACGGCAAAGGCAATGCGGCTGGGGATGTTGGCCTTCATGAGGCCGGTGATCACGTCGGCACGGGGGCTCTGGGTGGCGATAACCAGGTGCATCCCGGCGGCGCGGCCCATCTGGGCTACGCGGCAGATGGATTCCTCCACCTCTTTGGCGGCTACCGTCATCAGATCCGCCAGCTCGTCGATGACCACTACCACCGAGGCCATGTGGGGCACGTCCTCCCGCTGCCGGGCCAGGGCGTTGTATTCTTCCAGCTTCTTCACGCCCAGCTCGGAAAAGGTCTTTTAACGCTTCATCATCTCGTAGACCGCCCACTGTAAAGCGCCAGCCGCCTTCTTGGGGTCGGTGACCACCGGGATGAGCAGGTGGGGGATGCCGTTGTAGGGGGCCAGTTCCACCATCTTGGGGTCCACCATGATGAAACGCACGTCTTCCGGACTGGATTTGTAGAGCAGACTGATAATCAGAGAGTTGGTACAGACGGACTTACCGGAACCGGTGGTGCCGGCGATCAGCAGGTGGGGCAGCTTGGCAATGTCGCCCACAATGTCCCGGTTGTTGATGTCCCGGCCCACGGCGAAAGCTACCTGGGATTTGTGGCCCACGAAGTTCTTGGATTCAATGACATCCCGAATCAGCACCGGGCTCACCGTCCGGTTGGGCACCTCAACGCCTACCACCGAGCTCTTGTCCGGGATGGGGGCGATACGTACGCCTGCGGCTCCCAGATTCAGGGCGATGTCGTCGGCAAGATTGGTGATCTTACTGAGTTTCACGCCCTGGGCCAGGGTAAATTCGTACTGGGTGATGGCCGGTCCCCGGATCACGTCCCCGGGAGCGGCGTCCACGCCGAAGCTGCGGAGAGTGTCCGCCAGCCGCTGGGCGGTGGAGCGCAGTTCCGCGCCGGCTTCGATGTAGTTTTCCTGGATGTTTTCGTCCAGCAGGGTAATGGGGGGATAGCCGTAGTCGTCTCCGCCGGAGGCCAGGGTAGTGGCAATCTCCGCCGTCACCTGGGCGGCAGCCTCCTCCAGCTCCTCGGCGGCATTTTTCTTTTTCCGGCGCTCCTCCGGCGCGGGGGAGGGAGGGGGAGGCGGCAGCTCGGGCGCGGGGGCCGGTTCCGGCTCAGGCTCAGGCAAGGGTTCGGGAACCGGTTCCGGAATGGGGGCCGGTTCCGGTTCCGGCTCCGGGACGGGTTCTGGCTTTGGAGCGGGGGCGGATGTAAAAACGTGGGCCGGTTCAGATTCCGGCTCGGGCGCCGGGGCGGCAGGAGCC
>JAAVHF010000003.1 GCA_014799845.1 Oscillibacter sp.
CGTCACCGGCACCGCCACCCTGGTTATCGACGGCCTGAGCCTGGGCATGCGCTCCACCATGCTGCCGGTGCTGACGGTCAGCGGCTGCATCCTCATCGCCTACTATGTCTCCGGTCTGGGCCTTACCAACGGGGCCCGCAACGCCATGGGCCTCTACGGCATCGCTCTGGCGGCGGTGGGCATGCTGTCCACCCTGGGCATCACCCTGGCCACCGACGCCTACGGCCCCGTGGCCGACAACGCCGGCGGCATCGCGCAGATGTCCGGCCTGGACCCCGTGGTCCGGGAGCGCACCGACGCTCTGGATTCCCTGGGCAACACCACCGCCGCCACCGGCAAGGGCTTTGCTATCGGCTCCGCCGCCCTGACGGCTCTGGCGCTGATCGCCTCCTACGTGGAGAAGGTGGAGAGCCTGGCTCCCGAAATGGCGCTGGATATGAGCGTCATGAACCCGGTGGTCCTGGTTGGTATTTTCGTAGGCGCGTGCCTGGCCTTCATCTTCGCGGCCATCACCATGGGCAGCGTGGGCAAGGCGGCCCACAGCGTAGTGCTGGAGGTCCGGCGGCAGTTCAAGGAGATCCCCGGCATCATCGAGGGCACGGCGGACGCCGACTTCGCCCGGTGCGTGGACCTCTGCACCCGGGCCAGTCTGAAGGAGATGGTGGTGCCCACCCTCATCGCCGTGGGCGTGCCCATCGTGGGCGGTCTGCTGCTGGGGCCCGCGGGCGTGATCGGACTGCTGTGCGGCGCGACGGCCTCCGGCTTCCTGCTGGCGGTGTTCATGTCCAACTCCGGCGGCTCCTGGGATAACGCGAAAAAGTACGTGGAATCCGGTCACTACGGCGGCAAGGGGAGCAAGAACGACAAGTCCGCCATTGTGGGCGACACCATCGGCGACCCCTTCAAGGACACCTCCGGCCCCGCCATCAACATCCTGATCAAGCTGCTGAGCATGGTTTCCATCGTGTTTGCCACCGTGGTTGTCAATTTCCACATTTTCGGCTAAAATAATATCCGCCCAGGCGCTCGGCTTCCGGCCGGGCGCCTGAGGCGCGGAAAGGAATAAGCAACTATGAAAACGTACGATCTGATGATCATCGGTCCCGCGACGCGGGACGTCAACATCGATTACACCGGGGCGGAGGACCGCTCCGCCGGCGGCGCGGTGACCTTCTGCACCCCTGCCGCCAGGGCGGCGGGAGCCGAAGTCTTTGCCGCCGTCAAAATCGCTCCAGCGGACGGGGACATTATGGAGGGGTTCCATATGGACCCGGCGGATATCGCGCTGCTACCCTCGGAAAAGACCACCCTTATGAAAAACGTCTATTTCACCCCCGACCGGGAGCGGCGGGACGCCAGCTGCCCCGCCCAGTCCGGTCCCA
Source organism: Oscillibacter sp. (assembly GCA_014799845.1). Lineage (GTDB taxonomy): Bacteria > Bacillota > Clostridia > Oscillospirales > Oscillospiraceae > Pelethomonas. The sequence continues at coordinate 1,383 of JAAVHF010000003.1, forward strand.
TCCTGCCAGGCGAAATCCCGGACGTGGACTGCCGGCTCTATCACCTGGCGGGACTGCTCTACGGGGACTTCCCCAATGAGTTGATCGAGTTCCTGCACACAAAGGGCATGGTTTCCGCCGACGCGCAGGGGTTCCTGCGGCACAACGAGAACGGCAGGCTCTGCTTCCACGACTGGGCGGACAAGCTGAAATACCTGCCCTATATGGACTTCCTCAAAACCGACGCCGCCGAGGCGGAGATCCTCACCGGGCTTACCGACCGGACCGCGGCGGCAAAGCAGCTTTACGCCTGGGGGGCGCGGGAGATCCTCATTTCCCACAATACGGAGATGCTGGCCTATAACGGTACGGATCTCTTCACCTGCCCGGTGAAGGCCCGGAACCTCTCCGGGCGGACGGGCAGGGGGGACACCACCTTCGCCGCCTATCTGGCCATGCGGATGACCGGGGCCGGGATGGAAGAGGCTCTGCTGTACGCCACCGCCTGCGTATCGCTGAAAATGGAGACGCCGGGCGTATTCCAGGGAACCAGGGCGGATGTGGAGGCGTATATCCGGGAATTTTACGCTTGAAAGTTTTACAAAAAGAGGCCCGGGCTGCGCTTTGCAGTCCGGGCTTTCGTATATTGTTTTTCATGCGCCGAGCAGTTCCCTAAGAATGGGATAGACCTGGTAGATATCCTCCACCGTGTAATCCGGCTCAAATTCCCGCTTGACGCCGCAGTCCTTCTCCCTTGTCAGCTTGGAGCAGATTTGGATGGCCTTGGCAAAGCCCGCCCGCTTGGAGCCGATGATGTCCCGGGATATCGTATCCCCCACGTAGACGCACTCCTCCGGGCGGCTCTGGAGCTGGCACATGGCCACGGTGAAGATATCCGTGGCGGGCTTGCGTATCCCGGTCACGGAGGACAGGGTCACATCCTGGAAATAATCCCGGATGCCGTACTCTTTCAGAATGTCGAATACCTGGTACAGGGCGGCGGTATTGCTGATGATGCCCAGCTTCAGGCCCATGCCCTTCAGGCCCTCCAGCATCTCCGCCACGCGGGGGCGCAGGGCCCGGTGGAAATGGGTGACTTCCCACATGTGGGCAATCTCCTCGCAGTGGGGCTCCAACTGCTCCGCCGGGAAATGGAAGTCCTCCAGCACATAGTCCCGCCAGATGGGGATGGGTTTCAGCTCCACGTCGGTAGCGTCCCGGTACTTGCCGTACCGGACCCATCCGGCGTCCACCCGTTCTTTCAGCTCCTCAAGGCCGGCCTTCGGGTCCAGGCCGTAGGAAACCAGCATGTCCCGCAGCTTTTCAATGGCGTCCCACTCGGATCGGGCGTCTACATAGATGTCCTCCAGGGTGCCGCCCATGTCGAACAAAACAGATGTAATCATAGTAACCTCCCAGCGCTTTCGCGCATTCATTGGGATAAATATTTAGAACCTGTATTCGCAGACGTTGAACGCCGTCTGAGCAGGTTTTTTGCCGTCCTGCTGTGTTAAAAAATCTTGAAATACATCCAGTATTCCTGCGATTTTTTGCCTTGCAGGGCGGCAAAATCCCTCGCCCATCCGGCATCCCCCGCCTATGAATACAGGTTCTTACTGTGCTCCGGAGAGAGGATGGTNCCGTNCTCCCGGATGATNAAATCCNCCGACTGCNNGCAGTCCGGCGTTCTCCCCGGCCGGATGAAATTGTCAGTGAACCATACNCGCGCNCCCNGCTCCTCCAGCAGNGANACCGCCGCGGAAGAGGGNCGGTCCTTNCGGGGGATGTATTCCCCCGAGCAGGAGATTACGGCGTACTGCGGACGCAGCCGCCGGACCAGCCGGGGCGTCAGGGACTTGGCGTCCCCGTGGTGGGGAACCTTGAGGATATCGCAGGGCTCCGCCTCATCCTCCCAGACCGCCCCGTAGCAGTCCCCGGATAGCTCGACCCGCCGTCCGGCGTATTGGAGCCGTACCCGCAGAGAGGTGGGGTTGCGGGATTTGGAGGACCACCAGACCATGTCCGGGTCCGGCCGCTCTCCCGCCAGCAGGGCCGTCCAGACCTGCCGCTGCCGGAGGACGGCTCCGGGGTCCGGAGAGATGACCTCGACTGTAAGGCCGCCGGGGACGGAAAGCGCCAGGGACGCATCCGCCTGCCGCAGGTCCGCGCCCTTGTTCCGCAGGCGGTCCGCAATGTCCGCCCACTGTTCCAGGCAGTCCAGAAGGCCCCTCACGGTCTTTTCCTCCGTCCCCGTGCGAACGATCCGTCCCACAGGCGGACAGGGGAAAAAACCGGAGATCACTGTCCCCACATCCACTGTTTCCAGCAGCGGGGCCAGTCCCTCAAAATGATCGGTATGCAGATGGGTCACCACAACGGCGTCCAGACGCTTGATCTCCCTCTGCCGCAGATACGCGGCGGCGGTCAGCCGCCGGGAGCCGGGATGCGCGCCCACATCCGCCCGTCCGGCGTCCACCAGGAGGCGGAAAGTCTCGCTTCCCTGCCGGTGCTCCACCAGGATGGCGTCCCCATCCCCTACGTTGATAAAATGCAGATACAGCATGGCGTCACCGCCGCTGGGTGTACTTCTTCCAGGGGGCGTCCTCCTCCTTTTTGGGGGGCACGTAGTCCTTCCGGTACAGCAGGAAGGTGATCACCAGCCCCAGCAGCACCGGAACGAGCATGAACCACAGGAAGAAATGCAGGAACGCCCCAAAGGCTTCCTGATCGCGCAGAATNACCAGCATGGATACGCAAACCAGCACCCCATAGCCCGCCAGCCACAGGTGGCAGCCGAACATGATCCGCTTGTCGGAGAACAGGCGGTGCAGCACAAAGGAAATCAGCGCCGCCGCCGCGCCCACGGCCAGGGACTGGACCAGATTTCCGGCCAGCACCGGCCACGCCGCCGTCACCGGCGTCAGCCACTCGATGGCGAAGTTGAACGCCGCGATATACAGCACCACGTACACCAGGCTCAGGCAAAAGGTGTAGGTCATCAGGCCGCTTTTTGGCTTGCCGTCCTCCGTGAAGAGGAACGCTTTCCAGAAGCTTTTCTCCCGTTTGGCCCACTTCTCCTTCCGGGCCTTTTTNCGCTGTTCCCGCTCCGCGTCCTCGATCTGGCGGAGGTAGTCGTTGTTCTGATTCATGCCGGATATCCTCGCTTTCATGCCATCCGGAAAGATACTATCCCCGCGCGGCGGGCGGCCGCCTGCCGCGCGGGGATGCTTCCGCTGTCAATTCAGATTCTACTCCGGAACGGGCCGTTCGTCAAGCCGTTATCCGACGGTATTGGGGCTGATGCTCAGCCAGTAAATCCACAGGTCCTGGGTATCCAGGAACACGTCGTTGATGGCCGCCAGATCGCCGCCCACCGCGCCGGAATCGGCCAGGGAGACGGGGTTCCAGTCGCCGTCCACGTCGTCACGGACAGGCCAGTTGCCTTCCTTGGAGAAGGGCTTCAGGCCGCCGCTCTTGCCGTCCACGCCGCCGGTGATCCAGCGGATGAACAGACGGGCCGCCGCCGGGTGCTTGCAGTTATTGACCACGTACATGTACTCGCAGTTCTCCAGGCCGGTGTAGGGAGTCAGGTTGGTCAGCCACGCGATGTTGTAGCCGGACTCATCGCGGTTGCCGATCTTGCCGCCGGAGGCCAGAGCCAGGGCGGGATCGTCCGCAGTGGAGTTGTGGACCGCCAGGACCAGCTCGTCGCCGTCGCCGATGAAGGTCATCTTCATCTGGGAGAAGCGCCACATGTACTCTACGCCGGCGTTGTTCTCGGGAACCTCAAAGTCGAAGCCGCTGCCGTCATAGGTGTACTCCAGGGGCTCGCCGTACAGGTCCTCATAGGCCTTCTCCATCTGGTCGGCGTTGACGATGAAGCTGGCGAACAGGGACAGGTAGGCGGTCTCGGTGCCGATCTCCTTGGTGAACAGGCGGTACTTCTGGGAGCCGTCCTCNTTCTTCTCNATGATCTGCCACCAGCTGCTCACNGGCTGNCCNTNGGGGAANGCCTCGGTGTTGTAGTACCAGAAGCTCTGGGAGGCGTACAGGGGGTAGCCGTAGCGCAGGAGCATGGGGTCGATCTTCTCGGAGATGTCACGGGGATAGAAGGCGGACATGTAGCCCTCCTCGTAGTAGTTGAAGAACACGTCGCCGTTGACGTCCTTGGCCTGNAGCACGTCGCCGTAGATGTTGCCGGAGTTGGCCTCCAGCACGCACTTCTCCAGCACCTCGTCCTGGTCAAGGTCCATGATGGTCAGATNCAGGCCGGGATAGGCTTCCTCAAACTTCTCCTCCGCCTTCAGCATCTTGGAGGAGGTNGCGTAGATGTTGATCTCGCTGCCNTCGGCCACTTCTTCCAGGGCCATCTGATACAGCTCCTCNTCGGTCAGNTCGCTCCACTCNTCNTANATGGGGCCGAAGAACGCGGAGTCCTCCACCTTGGCGGGCTCGTCGGCAGGAGCGGCGGGGGCGTCGGTGTTATTATCGTTGTTGGCGGGGGTGTTGTCGCTCTGGCTGGGAGTGTCATTGTTGGCGGGGGTGTCGCTGCCACCGCCGCCGCAGGCCGCCAGGCTCAGAATCATGGCCAGGGCCAGCAGAAGGGCTAAAAGCTTGCTCTTTTTCATTGTGATCCAATTCTCCTTTCAAGTTACAAGTGAACAGATGATCCTTGCGTGGACTGGGTACTTATTTCCGCGCCGTCCCGGCGGGACGGCGGTAGAAACCGCGCTTACCGGGCACGCTTGATGAGGCGGGTGCTCTTGGCGTCGTAAACGTTGATCTTCTCCTGCGCAATGTGGACGTACACCGTCTGGTCGATGTCGTACTGGGCCAGCCCGATCTGTTTGGAGAGGAAGTCGCTCTTGCCGGCCTGGAGGGAGACCAGGGTCTCGGAACCGGCGGGCTGGTTGGCGTAGACCTTGACGGGCAGGGAGCCGGGCTCCTGGGTCTCGGTGATCTGCACCTGCTCGGGACGGATGGCCACCACCACGGGGAACTCGCCGCTGGGGATGGGCTCGTCGGTCATATCGGCCTTGTCAAACACGTAGTCGCTGAGCTCGCACTTGACATACAGCTTGCCCTTCTCGTACCTGCCGGTGCCCTCCAGGAAGTTGATCCGGGGGTTGCCGATGAAGTCCGCCGCCTCCAGGTCGATGGGGTTCATGTAGAGATCCATGGGGGCGTCCACCTGGCTGAGCTCGCCGGCCTTGAACAGGGCGATCTTGGTGGACATGGTCAGGGCCTCCACCTGGTCATGGGTAACATAGATAATGGTGGTGCCCAGCTCCCGGTGGATGCGCTGAAGCTCGCTTCGCATGTCGATACGCAGGCGGGCGTCCAGGTTGGAGAGGGGCTCGTCAAGCAGCAGCAGCTTGGGGTTGGAGGCTACGGCGCGGGCGATGGCCACGCGCTGCTGCTGGCCGCCGGACAGCTCGTTGGGATAACGGTCCACATAGTCCTCAATACGCATCATGCGCAGGGAATCGTCAATGCGCTTCTGGATCTCCGCCTTGGGCAGCTTCTGGATCTTCAGGCCGAAAGCGATGTTCTCCCGCACCGTCATGTGGGGCCACAGGGCGTAGGACTGGAACACCAGGTTCAGTCCCCGCTTGCTGGGCTCGGCGTAGTAGGCCAGATCCGCGTTGATCATCTCCACGCCGTCGATGGTCATCACGCCGCCCTGGGGCTTCTCCAGACCGGAGACCACGCGCAGGGTGGTGGTCTTGCCGCAGCCGGAGGGACCCAGCAGGGTCATGAAGTCGCCGTCCTCGATGACCAGATTGATGTCCCGCAGGACGTGGTTGTCGCCGTAGAATTTATCGATATGTTTTAATTCGATTCTGCTCATTGTGTCAACCTTTCCTTTCTGTTTTCAACAAGAGAGTGTTGGACTCCGTCCAAACCTGCCAGGGCTCCGCCCTGGACCTGCCGCCTTTTGAAAAAGGCGGGCGAAAACTTTTACCTGTGTTTTACCAGGCTTTTCCGATGTCCGCTCCAAAGCGGTTGGCAATGATATAGCAGACCAGGATGAACAGCAGCACGCACACGGAGATAGCATCGGCCATCTGGTTATAGCCCTCCTGGGAGTAGGTAAAGGCCAGGTAGGACATGGTCTGGGTGTGCTTATCCATCATGATGATAATCAGGTCCAGCTCCTTGGCGATGCTGATGAAGGTCAGCATGAAGC
>JAAVHF010000004.1 GCA_014799845.1 Oscillibacter sp.
CCGAGACCTTTACCGGTCAGGTGATGGAGCGGGTGAACCAGCTCATTGCCCAGCGGGACGGACAGCCCGGCGGCGGGGCCTATACGGCCGTGACCCTCTCCGCCGGACAGACATTGCACGGCGAGGCGGGCTGCGAGGTGCTGCTGCGTTCCGGCACGGCCAGATGCGCCGCCTCCAGCGCGCCGGGGCTGGTGGATACCACCTCCGGCAGCGCCATCAGCTCCGGCGCGCAGCTTCAGGCAAATCACCTGTATCTGATGACGGACAGCCGCGCCGTGACCGCTTCGGACAGCGCGGTGCTTCTGGTCCGGGGCGGGTACGCCATCCTGTGAGCTGCATTGGAGAACGCCGCGGCTTTACTCTTTCTCAGCTGCTCCGACTATAAAGCGGCGGATCCCCCCATGATACCCAATGGAACAAAAGCCCGGTGCGGAATCCGCGATTCCGCACCGGGCTTTTGCGTCGTTTTATGAGGCCGTAAAGAGATTTTCCGCTCGTTCATCCGGAAACCGTACGGTTTTCCTCTCCGGCCCGCAGCCTCTGTACCAGCGCGTTCTTTTCCCCCTCCGGCAGAAACGCGCCCCACAGGGCGTTTTCATCCATCCGGAGAAAATCGGCGTCCGTAAAGGCGAACTGCTCCCGCAGCCGCTGGTGCTCCCGGGCCAGGGAGGTGTCGGAGACGGTCATATTGTCCGTATTCACCGTGACCCGGATGCCGCTTTCAAAAAACGCGCGGATGGGGTGCCGCTCAGGGGCCGGTACGGCCCTGGTCTGCAAATTGCTGCTGTAGCAGCACTCCACCACCGTTTTCCGCTCCCGCAGCAGTGCCATGCAGTCCGCGGACCGGAGCGCGGCCACGCCGTGGCCGATCCGCCTCGCGCCGAGCTCCACCGCCGTGCGGATGTTCTCATAACTGCCGCACTCCCCGGCGTGGATGGTAAAGGGCATCCCGGCCTCCCGNACCNGTGCAAAGAGGGGNATGTAAGANTCCANGGGATGCAGNCCCTCCGCNCCGGCCAGATCCATTCCGGCNACGCCCGCGCCNAAATACCGCAGTCCCGCCGCCAGCGTCCCGGCATGGTGAACGTCATCCCCCAGCAAAAAGCACAGCAGCAGNCCCGTCCNGATGGAGGGATGCGCGGNCTCTCCCCGGCGCAATCCCCGCAGGACGCTCTCCACCGCCTCTTCCTGNGTCAGNCCGGAGGACAGGTGGAGCGCGGGCGCNAAGCGGATCTCCGCGTAGATCAGCCCCTGTTCCGCCAGCCGCCCCACCAGATCGAAGGCGCAGGCTTCCAGCGCNTCCGCGNGCTGGAGCACGCTGCCNGCAAAATCAAACATCTTCAGGTAATCCGCCAGATCATGGCAGACCGGCGGGGCCGCCATTGCCTTATGCAGATCTTCCGGGACCGGCAGGCNGTATTTCCGCAGCCNGTCCCGCATAAANGGCTCGGACAGNGAACCGTCCAGATGCANATGCAAATCAACTTTTCCCTGATACATAGTATCTCCTGTTTCCTGCNTGTGNAGCCGCCGTCATGCCTGGATCAGCNCCACATTTTTNTCTCTCAGAATTGCCNTCTTCGCCTCGCTGAGCTCCGCGTCNGTCACCAGNTAGTGGACNGGCTCCAGATCGCTGACGGCATACAGTCCGGAGGAGGGATATTTNCCCTTATCCAGCAGGAGGACCACCGTCCTGGCCCGCTGGATGGCCCGCTGCTGGAAGATCATNTCCTCCTCGTAATACGCCGACAGGATCATATCGTCATCCAGGGCCGCGCCGCCCAGAAACACCTTGTCCGGGCGGAACTTGTCCAGNCACTCNTTGATGAAGGCCCCCCGGGTAGCGCCCTCCGTGGGCCGNACCCAGCCCCCCAGAAAGAACAGCCGGTCCACCAGCGCNCCCAGCTCNAAGAGCTGNACGATATACAGCGAATTGGTCACGATCGTCAGCGTTTTCAGCAGTTCCCGGTGCTCCAGCAGCTCCCGGCAGAAGGCCACCGTGGTGGTGCTGGCCTCCAGAAGCAGGGACTCGCCCTCCTGNACCAGCCGGCAGGCGGCCCGGGCCACCTGGATCTTGCCGGTGCGGTGAAACTCCTGCCGCTGGGCGTAGGGGATGGGCTGNGGCTTNTGNTCCACCAGGCTGGCNCCTCCCCGGATGCGGGCGATCAGGCCATCCTGTTCCAGGACGTCCAGGTCCTTCCGGATGGTCTCCATGGTCACGCNGAGGGACTCGGCCAGCTTCGCCACCGGCACGATGGGTTCCTCCTCCAGAATTTTTAAAATGGAACGGCGACGGAGTTGTACCTTGTCCATAATGACCACCTTTCTGCTGCGGGACTGCTGTAAGAATNTATTTTACCGGGNGGGGNTTCCCTCCCNNAATGTCTGAATCCTGCGGATCATATANNCCCCNACCTCCCGGCTCAGCCGGAGGGCGGACGGCNCCAGCTCCATGGGCAGNTAGAGCAANTAGTGCTGGATTTCNAAGGTAAAGGGATTGTCATACCCGATTTCCGACAGGGCGGAGAGCACTTCGTCCCAATCCGTGAAGCCCATATAGGGCAGGATGTGGATGTTGTCCGCCGCCGTCTGGTCGGAGATGTGCAGGGCTTTCAGCCGGGGGCCCAGCAGCCGGATGGCGGCGGCCTGGTCCAGCTTTTCGATGCTGCCGTGCTCCGCGTCCCAGCAGGCCCCCACGTTTTCCGCNTCCACCCGGTCGATCAGNTNCNGNNGCTCGGACGCCTCNATGGCGAACCGGGGAACGCCCTCCCTGGTTTTCCCCCACATGTCCTCNATGGCGATGCCCACGCCGTACTGTCCCGCCTCNTCGGAGAGGCGGCGGAAGAAGTCCACGTTCAGCTCCATGGTCCGCGGGTCCACCGCGCCGTTGGNCACCAGNGTGTCCGGGTGCATCACCATCCAGCGCNCGCCCAGCATCCNGCTGCCCTCCAGACTGCGGCGCAGCCACTCCTCGGTCTGCTCGTTTCGNCCGGAGCAGAAGCTGTANAGCGGCCCGTGGCTCTGNGTAAAGGANATNCCCANCGTCTCCGCCTGCTCCCGGAAGGANGCCACATAGGACTGCCACTCCGGTCCCAGAAANTCCGTTTTGCCAAAGACCTGGTCCACAAAGCAGAAGTCCAGCTCCCTGTANCCGGCCTGGGCNCANAGGCGGATGCTCTCGGCGGCGGGGACCCGGCTGCCGTCGGCCCGCTCGTAGATCGTATTGGTGGAGGTGCAGAGGTTCATGGCTCCACCNCCAGNCAGAACTTTTCGATGGCCTCCACCACGCCGTCGGTGTTGCAGGCGCGGCAGACGTAGCCGGCGGCGGCCTTTGCGGCCNCGGTGGCGTTGCCCACCGCNACGCCGGTTCCGGCCAGACGGAGCATCTCCAGATCGTTCTCATTGTCACCCACGGCCATGACCTGGGAAAGCGCGATATTCTGGGAGGCNGCGTACCGCTCCAGAGCGGANGCCTTGTTCACNCCGGCGGCGGAAATTTCGCAGCCGATATCAGTATAGCAGACAAATTTGTATCTGTCACGCAATTTGTGGAAAATTGGCANTAATTCCCGAAATTCCGCNNTTTTTTCGCCGCTGATAAGATTAACCTTGTCGGCGGCCAGCGCCGCCCACTCCTCATCCGCGGGGAANTGGANGGGATAATTCCGNTGNCGGGTCCAGNCGGTCTCCGACATTGCNGCCTCTCTTCCCGCCTGGGAATAGAGCNCCGTGAGNCCGTCGTTCACGGCCCGCTCCAGCAGCTCCCGCAGAGGCTCCAGGGGCATNGGNCTGCGCCAGAGCATGTCGTATCCCNGGTTGATGACCGCGCCGTTGCAGGTGATGACGGGAANGTCGATGCCGCACCGCGCCGCGAACCGTTCCGCNNCGCACCAGGGGCGGCCGGTGNNGAAGGTGAACAGCACGCCCTTTTNCCGCAGCCGCCCGATGGNCTCCACCGCGCGGTCGGAGATCGTCCGGTCCGGANTGAGCAGCGTTCCGTCCAGATCCGTTACNACAAGGCGAATATCCATGATCTTCTCTCCTCTCCGTTGATATTCGGANAGGGGCGGTCTCCCGCCCCTGATCNTGTTTGATTCTCAGCCGTTGGCCTCNTGCCACTCGTCCAGCAGCTGGTTGCACTGGGAGACGATGGTATCCACGGTCTGATCNACNGTCAGCTCCCGGTCGCAGAACTGGCGCATGGCGTCGGTAATGACGGTGTTGATCTCGTTGTAGGTCAGNTCCATGGGCTCCTGGGCGTTGGGGGCGGCNTTCATGACGATGTCAAAGGCGGTCNTGTACTGGGGCGCGTTGTTCCAGAAGGCCTGCATGTCCGCCAGNTCGGCCGCTTCCNTNTTGGTGGGNACGTAGCCGGAATTGGTGGAGATGCGGTACTGGGCGTCNGCNGTGCTCAGNTACTGCATGAAGTCCCANGCNCCNGCCAGGCGGNTCTTGTCGCCNCGGTCNAAGAGCACCAGGCAGCTGCCGCCCACGGCGGCGCTTCCGTTATCCCCGGCGTTGACCAGAGGAATGGGAGCGGTGCCCCAGTTGAAGCTGTCGCCCACAAGCTCCAGGACGTTGGTGACCTTGGAGGAGGAGAACAGGGCCATGGCGGTGGTCTGGCTGGCGAATTCCTCCGCCACGGTGCCCTCCACGTACTGATAGCCGCCGGTNTCCACCAGCTTGTCCCACTTCTCCAGGAAGGCCTTCAGCGTGCCGTTNTCACCGGCGGTGATCNTGGTCATAGCGCCGGCNCGGCCGCCCTCNTGGTCGCCGAAGTAGGCGTCGGTGCCNTGGGCGCAGATATAGTTGACCAGCTGATAGCGCTTGACCTGGCACTCGAAGCCNTACCGGGAGACGTCGCTGCCGTTTTTCTCAGTCAGGGCCGCNGTGTACNCCGCCAGCTCGTCCAGNGTNGCCGGNGGAGCGTCAAANCCGGCGGCCTTCAGCATGTCCTCNTTGTAGTAGAGCAGCAGCGTGGAGTTCAGGAAGGGNAGGCCCACCATCTCGCCCTGGTAGGACACGGACTCCACCAGCGCGGCGGGGAAGCTGTCCTGGCTCACCCAGCTGTCGTTCTTATACATGTCGGACACCTTGACCGTCCAGTCCAGCTCCAGCATGCTGGGGATGGTGGAGGTCAGGCCCACGTTGATGTCGCAGGCGTTGTCCTTGTCGTTGGTCTGATAAGCCAGAACCTGCTTGTTGGTGCCGTCGTAGCCCTGATAGACGGCGGTGACATGGACGTTCTTCTCCGCGCCCTGACCGGCGTTGTACTCGTCCACGATCTTTTGCAGCTCGTCGCCCACGGGGCCGCTGAGGCTGTGCCAGAACACCACCTCGGCGGTGCCGCCCTTGCCGCCGCAGGCGGCGAGGGACAGTGTGAGAACCAGAGCCAGGATAAGCGCAGTGATCTTTTTCATGTAATGATCCTCCCAATTTTGTTTTGTTGTATCAATGAATCCCTTGTTTTCCCAAAGGGGTCATCCCTTGACGGCGCCCGCCATCATTCCCTCGGTGATCTTCCGCTGGAAGAGGACGAAGACAACGATGGACGGAATCAGGATCAGCACCGACGCGGCCATGACCTGACCGTAGGCGCTGGTCAGTTCCGAGGAGTTGAGCATGGTGATGATGACCTGTACGGTGCGCATTTCCTCCACGTTGGTCACCAGCAGGGGCCACAGGTAGGTGGTCCATACGTTGACGAAGGAAGAGATAAATACGGTGGCGATCACCGGACCGGACATGGGCAGCAGGATCTTCCAGAAGAAGCGCCAGTTGCCGCAGCCGTCCACCAGGGACGCGTCGCGCACGTCCTTGGAGTAGTTCATGAAGTGCTGGCGGATGAGGAAGATGTTGGCTCCGGACACCAGATAAATAATCATCATGCCCATATAGGTGTTGATGAGGCCCAGCTCGGCGGTGGTGAAGTAGTTCTGCACCATCAGCATTTCCGCCGGGACGATCATGGTCCCCAACACCAGCAGGAACAGCAGGTTCTTCCCCCGGAAGTTAAAGAAGGAGAAGGCGTAGGCCGCAAGGCTGGCGGTGAAAATGCGGGCCAGACTGGAGATGAAGGCCACGATGAAGGAGTTGAGCATAAAGCGGAAGATCCTGGTCTGGGTGATGACCGCGATGTAGTTGCCCAGATAGAACTTCTCCGGCCAGAGGTGCAGGTCCGTGGAGACAATCTCCGATTCACGCATGAAGGAGATGATCACGCAGTACAGCACCGGGGCCATGAGGGCGATGCCCAGCAGGATGCAGAAGGCCTGGAAAACGATCTCCAGGATCTGCTTGGTACGCTGTTGTCCCGTAAGGTTTTTCATGCGTAATGCACCTTCTTCTTTTCAAGAATCATGCTCAGGGAGATGAGCACGGCGGAGATGGCGAAGCCCACCATGGTAGCGGAGAAAGCGTAGTTGAAGTTGGTGCTGGTGATGGCCTTCGAGTAGATGTAGGTGATGATGGTCTGGGTGGAGCCGTTGGGGCCGCCGCCGGTAAGGATCAGGGTGAAACTGGAGACCGTCATGCCGTAGGCGATGTCCTTGAGCAGCAGGAAGAACAGCATGGGGGAGATCAGCGGCAGCATCACCTTGGCATGCAGGCGCAGGCCGGTGCAGCCGTCCAGGTTGGCGCTCTCCAGCACCTCGCCGGGCAGTCCCCGGAGGGAGGAGAGCATGAACAGGAAGTTGTAGCCGATGTTGTGCCAGATCTGGATAATCATCAGGCTCATCAGCGCGTATTTGGGATCGGTGAGCCAGCCGATGGAGGTGCCGAAGAGCTTGTTGAGCACGCCCAGCTGATCGTTGTACATCAGCTGGAAGATCACGGCGATAACCGCGTCAGAGGTGGCCATGGACAGGGCGAACAGCACCTCGTAGACCAGCGACGCCTTCCGTTTCTTCCGGGCCAGGCAGGCCAGGAGATAGGCGATGACCATGGACACGGGGATGGTCACCAGGGCGTAAATGAAGGTGTTTCCGATGGCTTGCAGGAACTCGGGGTCCGTCAGCACCCGCACGTAGTTTCTCAGGCCGGCAAATTCCTTGATGTTGCGGAACTGGTTGACGATGTTCAGGCTCAGCCAGCCGTTTTTCACAAAGGGATAGTACACAAAGCCGATGAGAAAAACAAATGCGGGGAGCAGGTACAGGTAGGGCTCGATTTTTCGCCCTATGCGTTTTGCGTGGTTCAATGCGATTCCTCCTTACACTCTATTTTTGACAATTTATCAAAGAGATCGTTCATGAGCTCGTCTCTTTTGACATAGTACACATACCGCATCATAGGGCGGCGGGGGTCCAGGCTGTAATAGGAGCTGTATTCAATGACGGGCCGGGGCTCGAACCGGTCCAGCATGAAGTCCCCTCCCACCAGCCAGGCCACCGGCACCACATCCGTCAGCGGCCGGCTCCAGATATTGCCGCCGAAGCACTGCTCCGCCTCCCGGATAGTGCGGTCAATGATATAGTCGCAGAAGCTGTTCCTGCCCCGCAGCCAGTACTCCAGTTCCGGCCCGGTGGTCAGGAATCTGTCGCACACGCCCCGCCCCGGGGCCAGCACCAGCGGCACGCCGCTCTGCATTACCACCCGGCTGGCGGCAATGTTCTGCCCGCCATTGAAGCACCGGCAGTCCGGCCAGTGAAGCCCCACGCCGCCGCTCCAGACCACCACGATCCGGTTCACGATCTCCGGCTGGAGGAGAATGGCCGAGGCCACGTTCACCGGCGCGGCGATGCACACGATATAGAGCGGGTCCTCCGGTGTGTGCGCCATGGCCAGACGGACCATCTCCCGCGCCGCCGGAGAATCCATGGGCGTGTGCTCGTCGGGCAGAAAATCCTCCGCCCCCGGGAACACCCGGGCCGCCATGTGGCTGCATCCGAGGAGGGACAGCACGTGCAGGATCTCCCGGTAGCTGCGCTCCATGCCGTCCTTAGGATTTTCCGCATGGTGGTTGAAGAAGGGGGCGGCGGTAATTGCCTGCACGCGGAGCCGGTCCTGGGAGGACATCATGTAGGCAATGGCGTACTGGTCGTCCACCTCGTTGTAGGTGTCGGTATCCAGAACCATGTCCACCGGCCGGTCGGGCCGCTTCATGCGGTGGATGACCGCGGCGAAGCTGTCCTCATCTACAGCGTCCGGGTAAGAGAAAACGTGATTTGAATTTTTCATAGCCAAATCTCCGGGTGTTTTTCGTCAAATTTCTAGTTAAGGATATCACAAAATTTTGCGTTTGTCAATTTTTATTGCAAATTTATTTGGCGAAAACCAATTTTTGTAGGAGCGTCTAAATTGTCAGTCCGCTCTTTGTGTATTTTGCCAATGTTTCTTATAATCAAACCGAAAAATCGCAGCGGTTTTCCGTACTGGAGCCGGAAACCGCTGCAAGAATATCCGTCTGTATCTCTGCCGCCCCGGGCGGCCGGCGTGTTCCTGATTTGGGGAAAGCCAAAAACAGAAACGGCCTTTCCGCATTTTTGGGGTCAATCGATCAAACATGGCCTGATACTATTCCTTGGGAAGCTCTGAATAAATCCCCGTGCCCGTCTTGGCAGAAAATTTTCCGTCCCGCTTCGTTAAAAAATCTTGAAATACATCCAGTATTCCTGCGATTTTTTGCCTCGCAGGGCGAAAAATTTCCTTGCCATTCCG
>JAAVHF010000005.1 GCA_014799845.1 Oscillibacter sp.
GTATAATGAAATCAGAGAAGTTTACATCAGGAAGTGATCTTTTTGGAGAATAAAATGCACAAGGTATCTGGAGGGTCTCAGCTACTGCTGGTAGAGAAAGGAGTGGGGCTGTTTTCTACGGTGCTCCGCTATGGGGATGGATCGGAGAAACAACTTCCCGCTGCCACGCCCGCGAAGGATTTGATTGCTGCTACAGAAATCGACTATCAGGAATACCGAAGGGAGATCAGACGTCTGCGGGAGGAGCATCCGCTGTTTGAGGATCGGCTCGATATCTCGGTGGCTGACTTTGAGGACTTTGTAGCGGAAGCGTTATTGCTGCCATCTATGCTGCAGAAAACAGACCCGGTGAGTTTCTTTGTGTTGGGAGAACTTCTCCACCAAAGTTTGCAGACAAAGGACGATGGCAGCGCCTCATTCTTGCTGAACGCTGCTGCGGAGCTGCTATATATTTTGGAAGATTCGGTTCGGGTGCAGACATGCCTGCGGAATATTTTTGAGATGACCTTCGATGGAATGGAGCGGGCAAAGCAGAGAGAGCGGTTTGAGAAGCTGTGCCAGGTCTATCCCGATATTGGCAGGTTGTGTGATCCAGCTGCTTTGCCCGATGTGGAACCGGGACGTAGAGCTTTTGCAGTCAACTCTATCTTTGGGTTGCGTCTTCTGGAGCTGGCACTCTATTTTCAGCAGGACAATCAACGGATTGCCCGATGTGATTACTGCTGGGGGTGGTTTGTTCCGAAAACGAAAAAGATCACCCGGTACTGTGACCGGGTGACCGATGGATATCCGTGTAAACAGAGAGGAGCGCGGTTTAAGCGTAATTTGGTGGAGGAGCAGGATAGCGCTCTCAAAATTTGTAATCAGCTGCGGGACCGTATGTATGCCCGACAGTTGCGCTGGCAGGATGCTGTGCCAAGTGAGCGTGACGGCCTGATTCCCATGGATTATGACCAGTACACTACATGGAGTGAGAACGCCCGCTTGGCGCGGATCGAATACTTGGAAGGGAAATTGACAGCTGAAGACTTTCTGCGCCGGATTGACATGACCCATGAGTTGACAAGCTATGAGACGGACAAAGCGGAGCTGGTTGAGGAGACTGACTGGCAGCGCCTCGTGGCTGGGAAGTTCAGCTTTGACCCTGAGACACACTATCCGGAGGTGATGCAGGTTCTTGATCTGCGTGAGCTGGAGCCGGAATGGAAACTGTATACGGCGGAGGATCTGCGGCGGGAGGATCAGAAAGGACACCAGAGTTTGCGGGAAAAATATGGCAAGGGATGAATGTGATCCAGCGGCTCGCGCTAAGGAGCTGAGCTGCAATAATATGATTTGTGGAATTTATGCAGTGGATCAAAGGCAAAAACTCAGATCTTGCGTTTAAAGAATACCGCAGGACGAAAATGAAATTCTACCCTGCGGCATTCCTCTTTGTTTACTGCGAAGTAGTTCTTGAAGTATAAATGCATTTCTGTGGAATCTGATTCACTATAGAAATTTTTTGAATCTTTTACACGGGTGGTATGTTAAAGAACACATCATCATTTTTACCGGACAGATAGTTCATACGATTCATATAATGCAATTCCTTCTGTGTTCGCTCCGATTGATAGGCCGTCAAGGCTGAAGATGCCTGCAGTGCCGAAAGCTGCCGTGTCATTTGCGTCGTGGACGCAGAATGCCTCTCCGTAGCCAGAATTCCCTTTTGTATGCCCGCCTGAATGTCTCCCAGCATTTGCTGGTTGGATGACTGAAGCGCTTGGAGCTGATTGGTCATTTGATAGGTGGACTCTAAAATCTTGGCGGCCTGATGGTTAGCGCTTTGAATGGCGGAATAAATCATGTATTGGCTTTGCTGAATTTTGCCTAGCATCAAAATGACACGATCTAATTGGGTAACGATTTTATCCAAGCGAATCTCCATTTCTAAAATATTATACGCCCCTTCGTGTCCCTCCAGTGTGTCACAGCGGCCGCTGCAAACATATTCGTACAGGGAGCAGACCATTACCATAGTCCGATATTTAGGGAAAATGATATTTTTGCTGTATATTTTCAGCAATACTGCTTTACTCTCCGCATTCTGTGTCCTCATCTGGAAAAGTTCTGCCTCCAGGACATCCTTCTTGATATTCTCCACTGTCACCCGATGTCTATCCTCAGCGATGGCACTGTGATACGCGTCAAGTTTTTTCTGGTATTCACACATTGCGGCTTGATTGGACTGCTGAATTTTTTCACATTCCTGCTTCCATTGTTCTTGTTGATACTGCTGCTGGCGTGCTAAGATGGCTGGAAATTGCTCCGCTGCCGCCGTATATTGCTTCTTTTGATTGTAATATTCTTGTATTGTGCCATCGTTAGAAAAGAAAAATACGATTACCGCAGTGATTGCTGCAACAATTATTCCCATCAATACACAGCCGATTAGTGCGCCCACTAGCGCCGCCGGATTTGTTATCATTCCAGAACACAACATACATACTGCGTATAATAAACCCACAAAAAACATAATTTTGAATGCTTTTTTAGAGTACCGTATTATTTTAGGCTTTACCGGTGGAGTGGGCGGCGGCGGGACATTGCTGACGAACGCTCCAGGCCTTTCAGGCAACGGTTTCTCCTGAGGGTGAGGCGGCTCCTGGAACCGATTTGCTTTCCCTAGTTCGGCAATCTCTCGCTCCCATTGGTCTATTATCTGGCCCTGCATAAAGATATTTTGCTCCATGTCCACCACAATGCCCAGATATTCCTTCAATTCCTCTGGTTTCACAACAGTTCCTCCTATGCTTCACCATCCGCAGCCCAACTTTTCAGTTGGGCTGCGGATAGATTTTCTGTCAGTCAACGATCCAATCACGATAACGGTACTGGGTTTCGTATACGGCGTCTACCCATCTGGATTCCTCCCAATAATAACTGCCGCTGGGGAGCAAATATTCCTTCCACCACGCTCTTCCATCGGTCCCAGTGTGGTGTACGCCGATATGGGTTCCGTTACAATAGCCGCAGGACCAGTCTTTTCCGCTTGTAGAATATTGCTGGATAGTCCAGGTGGAATATTGCAGGGTTGCACCTCCGCTGACATAGGATAGGCCCTCCAGATACTTTCCGCACCAGCAGTCGTGTGTACCAGTAGAGTCGATATAACGGCCATAGCGGTATTCCGTGTGTCCTTCGGAAACTTTAGCTTGTCGTGTCTCTACCTCACGGGTACTGGAAGCTTGATATGGAGTATTGGACCATTCGCTCCAGGGGCCCCAATGACCGGTCTCAACTTTTGTCCAATGAGCATACAGTGTTACACTTGAGGAGCTGTTGAAAATAGTGTTTGAGGTCACCTGAGAGCCACCGCCGGCGGAAGTATACCACCCGTCAAAGGTATGGTTGCTTCTGGAGGGTGTTGGAAGTGTACCATAGGAAGAGCCTGGGGCCACTGTTTTAGAACTTTGTGATACGTTGCCGCCGTTAGCATCAAAATATACCGTGTAGGAGGTCGGTTGGCTTGTGGCTTCAGGTCTCCAATATGCGTACAGAGTTATATCTTTATCAACAACAATCTCATCTCCGCGCAATAGCATTAGATTGCTGTTCTCCAGTTCCCAACCTATAAAGGTATATCCCTGCCGAATAGGTGTGGGCATACTCCCGACCTCGCTGCCCACAGCAACGGTTTTTGTTGCAGGTGACACGCTGCCGCCGTTGGCATTGAAGATTACGGTATAGGTAAGATTGATAGGCGTGACAGACATTTTGTTGCTTTCATATTTGAGCCAAAAAGTCTGATCGCTTCCATTGTTATTTGCAGTAACCCTATACCATATTGACCCATCGTTTAGTGTAGCGAGGTAGGTGCTCATGACGGTTTGTCCCTTGCTGAAATAGGTTACCCTGGTACTGTCACCCGGGTTATTGTAGAGATTTACAGCTTGTCCGCTGACACAGGCAATCCGCACATTGCAAGAGGAGTAGTGTGCCGTTAAAGACGGTGTAGTACCGTCTTCATTTCTGTTGTAATTTGTTGCTGCAGCAGAATAATCTGCAATATAAAAAAAGTAATTATATCCCTTGCTACTGACCCATGTATTAGCAAAGCCTTTGTATGTGTAAGTCGAAGCAGCTGCGGCCCCCCATCCTGCGTGAAGAACAGTAAACGTCCCGGCTGAATCATCTTTCGCAACTAAAACTAGTGTATGCCCTTGTGAGCTGTTGTCATAATTATTAGTCGTTGTATCGCTGCTTGCGCAAATCCTTATTCTGGAACCCAATGGAGCAGATTGTATATACTCTTTTACATGGGCCTCTGTAAGTTTGCGATCCTCTGCACTCTTGTTTTTCAGCAGATTGTATGAATTGTTGTATGTGGTCATCACTGCCTTAACAGTCCAAATCTTCTTTAATATCTGGCCTGCGTATGTAGAGCAATTATTTACTGCAGTACCAGAGGATGCTGATACTGTTATGCCATTGATCGTGAAGCTTGTCTCTGCGGCCAACGATTTCGGAGTTAAAGCAAACATCATACATACCGCTACGACAAATGATAGGAATCTTCTTGTCCTCATAAATGGCAACCTCCATTATAAAAATAAAGCGAAAATGATTTCCGCGACCTGCCATCTCATGAGCAAGTCCTCTGGACTGGCTGTGAATTCGCCTGCAAACCCATTCTCTTCTGCAGCCTTGATATATCCGCCTGGATAGCCCCCCAATGCAATTGCGGTCTCTTCCAACCCCATTGTTCGAACAACCATAGTCAGCGCCTGCGCATAGGTGACTGTGTCATCTGGATGGAAACTTCCGTCCTCATACCCCTTGATAATATCCAAGGTTGCTGCCTTTATGATATACCCATTACCCCAAAAACAATCTGCCACATCGGGGAATAGGGAACTGTCCATAGGGAGGTTTTCTGTCTCTCCCAGCACCCGGCAAATAATTGCCGCCATTTCAGCGCGGGTCACAGGCTTATCGGGGTTAAAGTGCCCTGTCTCGTCTCCTACCATAATGTCCATATCACTGAGCACTTCCACCGCTTCTGCATAAGCTGCATCCTCGCCTACGTCCGGGAATGAGGATGCAGCTATAGCGGGGGTAGCTAAAAGCAGAGTTACCAACCACCCAGCAATTAAACGTGTTATTCTTTTTTTCATCACATTATCTCCTTCTTTTATCATTTGTTCCTAGGGCCATAGCAGGCGATCATGTCTCTCTGAATCTGCCACAGGGCCTCGTAGTCCGCCCGATCGTTCGCTGCCTTAATAGCGGCAAGGTATCTGTTGTAATCGCTGGATAGCATAGTTGTTTTCCTCCGTTATTATTTTGAGTGATCTCCTATAGTATATAGCACAGATCACATTGCGCCAAGCATGTAGGGACAAAATGTACCTTTTAGCTGTTTTCTCCGCGCTTTTTTGTTACTCACAATTCCCAACGCCTGTCATTTCTGAAGAGTTACTTCTGCCATACAAACTTTTGGATTCCTATCATACATACCAACCCATCCTGTAGATTCAGTCCAAACCCCACGCATTACAATTTTTAGATTTCGAACTCCTGTAACATCTACCTTGAAATTGATTGATTCATAAGTATCTTTTGTAATGTTTGGTGCTTCATATAGTAAAGAATCATCTCCATATATTTTTACTGATGTGGCTGTGTTCCATTGTTCTTTAGACGATAATGACCTATATGGACGATAAATTGTTCCTGTAAGCGTACTATATTTAAGATTTATATTATAAAGTACATAAGCTTCATCATCGGTTGATGCGACCTCACTATTAAGTGAACCCCCTGTTGGATAAATTACAGTATCCACATCATATTGGGTTCCATTTACATCTGATTCTTCACCGAAAACTGCTCCAACTCTGAGATAACGTGCTATTTGAGTATATTCCAACGAAGTAAGATATACAGGAATATATTCTTGGTAGAATTCAATTTTCTGTTCAATCTCCGAAATAACGTTTTCATCCACATCAACTTCGGAAATGGCAACTTGAAGTATACGAATGGCAGCAGAATAGTCTTTATTATCTCCGAAAGCATCCTCAGCTTTTTTACTTACATCATTCAAATAATTCGTTACACTGGAGGAGTACTTGTTTGTCATGTCAGAAGAGATGGTAACATAACTATCACAACGTGCGTCTGAATATTCCCTGATCACAGTGACATAGTCACCAGAACCAAAAGCTGTATCAATCGAATCTGCGTATTTTTGAGTAACCAAATCACGCAAACAAGTTTCCAATTCAGCTGTAAACCCTATTACAACTGATGCTTGATTGATGCACATAGCAGCTTCTTCAAAATTATCAGTCCCAGCTAACTGTTTTGCGTTCTCGATTATTTGCTCTTGATAAATCTTGGTAACTTCTGCCAACTTATCTTGGGCATCAGAATAGTTTTCGATATCTTCTAAAATGACCTGCGAGAATGCACTGATGGCCACTTCAAAATCTCCCTTGTCAGCATATTCAACAGCTATTAAATAACTCTCTTTGGATTCTTTAACATTGAGATATTGTTGATATACCCAATCAAGATCATAAACTGTCCATATCTCGTAGTTAATCTTGTCAATTGTTGTATACCGATTAAGAAATTCCTGTTCAGTTATTGTTCCATCCATATAATTTGTCAAACTTTCATCCAAAAAGTCTTGCAGAAAAGCGTTGGCGGTATTCTCAGATTCACTGTTTCCCACGATATTCTTATGATATATTTCAATTGCATTACTATAATTCCCACTTTTTACTTGATTCTCAAATGAATCTGTTGAACTTCCACACCCAGTTATTACGACCGAAATAACCAGAGTTAACATGATGCTAACAATTTTTTTCATTTCCATATTCTCTCCTGCACAAAATTGGCAATGTGAGGCATCGGTGTCAGCACTACACAAAGTGCAAGCAATAAGCTGAGAAGTTTTTTATTTGCAGCCATAGTTTAGCCTCCTTCTTTAAAATACTGATTGTGTGTTATGGCTGGAATGCCTTTCCTGTGAATTCCATATATCACCCCATTATAAATAAGTGTATGTTTCTGCAAAAATGCTTGCTTAGACTCATATGTCAGT
This sequence comes from Oscillibacter sp., assembly GCA_014799845.1. GTDB lineage: Bacteria > Bacillota > Clostridia > Oscillospirales > Oscillospiraceae > Pelethomonas. The sequence continues at coordinate 7,097 of JAAVHF010000005.1, forward strand.
CCCAGTTGACACCGAGCATCGCTGAAACCTTTTGACACTCCGAGGATATCAGTCATTTTTTCCCATTCAGTTCCCCCTTTTCCAGAAACGAAATCTTTCACCGCGGCTTACAAGGTGTGGGTTGTAAGCCACTTTCCCTATTGCAAAATTTGAGGACACATGTTAAAATTTCTCTGTCGAAATAGACAAGAGCAAGATACACCGTCCATAAAAACGGCATTACCTTGCCCAACACCACAGCTCATTTCGTGTGGACTTCAACCCACGCTTTATTGTCCAAATATCATTCTTTGCACCAACGCTGGAAGGTTCCGTGGGCTACGCCCAGTTCTTTGGCCGCCGCTCTGCCAGAGAGTTCACCCCTGCGCCACGCAGCCATGACAGATTCATAGTTCTCGCCCCGATCCTTGAACTTCCGTCCAAAGTGGATGCCTTTGGCTTTGGCGGCGGCAATCCCTTCGGCCTGTCTCTGACGGTTGAACTCGCGCTCCGTTTGAGCCACGTAGCTCAAAAGCTGGAGTACGATATCAGCAATCAGCACCCCAGTGAGATCCCGGCCTTGGCGAGTATCCAGCAGGGGCATATCCAGTACTACAATGGCAACCTGTTTTTCTTTGGTTAATAGCCGCCATTGATCTAAAATTTCATTGTAATTCCGTCCCAGCCGGTCGATGCTTTTGATGACAAGAGTATCCCCGGCTTTCAGCTTTCGTACCAGCCGCCGGTAGCCGGGGCGCTCAAAGTCCTTCCCGCTCTGTTTGTCCAGAACAATGCAGTTGTCCGCCACTCCAAACTCCCGCATAGCAATTATCTGCCTGTCCTCATTTTGCTCTTTTGTAGAGACTCGAACATATCCGTATGTGTCCATATTGCTCCTCCTTTTTTGATAGCTACATTTTAGAGGAGCCATGGGGTTGCACAATATGAAGTTATTTCAGAGGAAGCAAAAGTGGCCGTCTCCCACAGAGGAGAAACAACCGCCTTGAATTATTCTATTGAGCTTCCTCCGATATATCACGCTTTCACCCCCTCTGGACAACACAGCATACCAGTGTTGAGGGCAAAAGTCCAGCAAATAATAGTCTCTGCTGCCTGATTCTGAACCTGTCGGGTGGAGTGGGTATAGGTGCGGGGGGGTAAAGCCTGCGTTGTAGTGGCCCGGTATACTGCTGACGGTTTTGACATCTATGCTGTTCTGGAGAGCTACTGTGGCGAATGTGTGTCTGAGGCTGTGCAGATGCTGGCCAAAAGCCTGTAGTCCCTTGTATAAACGATAAAATATGATATCACAATTTGTCGAAAAACGGAATGACGTTTCATGTTAATACCCGGACAACTGTGTTTATCATAGTCTGACTAGCGTGACGTTTACATCATATAAAGCAGTGTTTTCCCATTTATGATGAGACTGGCTGATGTCGGCTGTCAAGTCCTGGAACGGATTTTTGACATGAATGGTCTTTCGTGATAGGGTGTGCAATTTTGGCAAATAGGAGCAGGAGCAGCGATAAGTGGAGGGAGTGGGCTCTCTTTGTTTACAGTGACGCAGATTTTGATAGGCGATTCCTCTTTCTTTTTCCCTGAAATCGTGTTATACTGTAAACGACCGAAGGTTATTTTGCGAACCGAGGACGGTGTTTTTGTGGGAAGTAGAGAAACTGTAGTCCGGTTCACTTTGGGCGGACTGCTCTTTGAATATGATTCAGAGAAAAATCGGAAAAATATTGAGAAACACGGAATATCCTTTAAGAGTGCTGCGCGAGTGTTTTTCGATTATGATCGTATTGAACTCTACGATGAGAGCCATAGCGAAGATGAAGATCGCTACGATACGATAGGGAGTACCTCCGCAGGGAATTTGACGATTATTGGGAACTTGCAGGATGATCACCGAATAGACGATATTTTGTTTGTAGTGTATACGGAGAGAGCGATTATTGATGAGGATGGGAAATCCAGAGAGGTTACTCGGTTGATTTCTGCGCGGTTGGCTACCAGTTTTGAAAGAGGTGTTTATTATGGCAAACGCAGCTGATTTAACAAGAGAGGTTATAAACGAGCTGGCCTTTACGTCAGAGGAATTGAAAGAATTGGAGCGGGCCAGGACTATGCCCATCACCTTTGACGAGGATTGTCCTGAAACTACCCCGGAGCGGGCCATGAAATTCAGGCGGGTCAACCCGGTGCGGCGTGTGGCGAATTGAGTGTTGACCCACAACCTGACCCACACGGCGAAAAAAGCGGACGGAACCAGTGGAGCAGATAGGACGGAAAACTTTATTTTTCCGGAATAAAAAGGCCCGGAAACTGCTGAATACCAGCAGTTTCCGGGTTTCCAATCAGTTGGTAAGGATGAGGTCACCAGTTCAAATCTGGTCAGCAGCTCCACAAAACCTAGCCTTTTCTGTGTGAAAGGCTGGGTTTTGCCTTGATTCCGGCACATTTTCTGGCACTTGAATCTTGGCGTTTTGGCTTTGACCACATAACTAGCCACAGACAGAGAAAAACCGTCCACCGGAGTGATTTCTCCTCCGGTGGACAGCGCATTTTATCAGCGCAGGTGGTATTCTGTTCTCAGGAATTTGCCGTTTTTAAACACATCCCAGACCTCCAGGTAGTAGTCACCGCCTGGGCAGGAGTGCAGCATGTTGGGAACCGCTTCCTCCCGCCAGGGCCAGAAGGGGGCGGAGATCATATCGTCCGGCAGGGTCAGGTGGATGTGTACCCAAGGTGTTCCGTCTCCCCGCATTCTCGGACTGCCGCTCTGCATGATCCACTCATCCTCGCCCATGGCGTTGTAGAGGCTGTAGAGCATCCGGCGGGTTTCATACAGGTTACGGATGAAGATGTAGTCGCCGTCCGGATTGTTGAAGCGTCTCACTTCCGCCTTGGGCAACTCAGGTTGGTCGAACCGGCTCCAGTCACAGGTGGCGGTGGGCAGGGGACCGACTGGCCCGTCTGCGAAGTAGTTCTTGTCGTACCGGCTCACATCCGTGATGGTGTAGTTGGTGCCGTCATCGCAGTGGATCACGTCACCCACCTGTGGGATGTACTGTGAGCCGTCCTGCGGGACATTGATGCTTCCGTCTGCGTTTTTGCTCTGTGTGGAGGGCGTAGCTGATGCAGGCGTGGTCACCTCCGTTTCGTAGGGCTTGTCCGGACTGATGGTGACAGTGTTGGTAGCGGCATCGTAGGTGACGCCGAAGTCCACCGCCTCTCCGATGTCCCGGAGTTTGACATAGTTGCTACCGCCAATTTCGTAGGCGGTGAGGCTGATTCGCTGGTTATTCAGATAGAACTTCTGATTGCTGGGGCTGGCCATGAGGCCAGCCGCGGCCTGTGCCGCGGGACCGCTGATGGCAATCCCTGTCAGGATGCCCGCCGTTACCAGGGCAATTTCTTTTCTTCTGCTCATGATCGTTCCTCCTTGTATTGTAGTGGTTTTTATCCTTTTGCAAACACTACAATATCGAAGAAAGTATCACAAGTCCAGCGAAAGATTTGCAACCATATAGAGAAGAAAAGCCACCAAAACGAAGCGGTTTGCACAACTTTTTGACACACCGGAAGACATCTCGCGCCAACTACGGACAGAGAAAAGTGTCCACCGGAGTGAATTTCCTCCGGTGGGCGGCATATTTTTCAGCTTGCCTTGGGTGCAGTCTTTATCCGCTCCTTCTCGGCAGAAATTTCTGCTTTCATCTCAAGAATCATTTCCGCCAGCAGCGTTTCGCACTCTGCCTCGCTGTGGGCGTAGACGTTTCTGGCATGCTTTTTGCCATCCGGCCAGATTGGAGAGCACCGCCCCTCCCATAAATGGTCATTGATCTGTGAGACGCATCCTGTACCTGGTTTGCGGCGTTGTCCCTTGTGGGCTTGGAAAACACTCGGAGCGGGCTTCTGCGGCGCTGTTACGACCTCCTCTTGGGGCTCAGCCCTACCGATACCCTGGTCGATCTTCACCGCCGCTGTACGGCGCATTTCGTCGGTGACGTGGGCGTATACGTTCAGCGTGGTGCTGCTGGAGACATGACCGATAATGGTGGAGAGTGTTTTGATGTCCATGCCATGTTCCAGAGAGACTGTGGAAAATGTGTGGCGTAAGTCGTGGAAGCGAATCTTTTTGCACTCCGCCCGCTCCAAGACAATTTGCAGCCTCTTTCGGACAGCGGTGGGATCTCTGGGAGAATCCTCGTTGACCGGGGAGGGGAACATCCAGCGGGAGGCTATCGTTTTCTTATATGTTTTGAGGATACCCACGACAGGCGCAGGAAGAATAACGCTGCGATTGGATGCCTTCGTCTTGGGTGGAGAGACTACCAGTTCTCCCTTGACCCGGTGGACCTGCCGTTCAATCCGGAGTTCTCCGGTGCGGAGATTCAGATCATTCCATTGGAGGGCGCAGATTTCACCCCGGCGCAGGCCGGTGGAGAGTTCCAGCAGAAGAAGTTCATAGCAGCCGTCTTCTTTAGCCTGAATCAGCAGCCGCTGGATTTCCTCCGGTGTCAGCACCTGCATTTCTCTGGCCTTGGCAGATGGGAGGCGGCAGCCATCGGCAGGGTTTCGGAGGATGAGCTTCTCCGCGACAGCTTTGTCCAAGGCAGCGTGGAGAGTGGTGTGGATGCCCCGAATGGTCTGATCGGAGAGCCCCGCACCATAAATCTCAGTCCGCAGGAGCCTGCCATCTTTCTTGAGTTCAGAATAGAATTGCTGAATGTCGTTGGTGGTCAGCTTGTCCATTTGGATATTTCCCAGCGCAGGGATGATATGCTGATAAATACGCCGCTCGTATGACATCTGTGTATTGGGACGAAGGTTGGGCTCCTTATAACTCTGATACCAGAGATCCAACCAATCGCCTAACAGGACACCGGGCTTGGGCTGGTCAGGAGCGGGTGCCTTGATGCAGTCTGCCAAGGCTTTGAGCTTAGCGATACATTCACTTTTGGTTTTCGCCAGAACATTTTTAGTGACTGGAAGGCCCTTGTCATCGTAGCCAATGACTACCCGCCCTTCCCAGCGGCCATCTTTTCTCAGACTGATGCCGCCGTCGCCGCGTTTTCTTCGTTTTGCCATGGTGCCATCTCCTCTCCGAGGTAATCTGTCAGGAAGCCGCCTACAATATCGGCGGCACGTTTCTGCATATCGCCGGTGGTATGGGTGTAGGTATCCAGTGTGAAGGACGCTTTGGTATGGCCCAGGATGCCAGCCAGAGTTTTGGCATCCACGCCGGAGGCCAAGGCGTGGGTCGAGAATGTGTGACGTAGGTCGTGGAACCGGATGTTTGGCAGCCCTGCCGCCGCCAGAAATTTCTTTAGCTGGCGGTAGACGCTGTCAGGGCCTATGGGAGCTTCCGGACGAAGTGGATCGTGAAAAATCCAGGGAGAGAAGGATTTTTGTTTCCTCTCTTGGAGCAGTTGAGCTGTGGAGGGAGGCAGGACAATTTTCCGAGTGCCGGCGTAGGTCTTGGTATCCCCAGCTACCAGTCTGCCACCCTTTTCACGATGAAGGGTGCGATTTATTTTCAGAACACCGCTGCGGGTATCGAAGTCAGACCACATGAGACCGCAGATCTCACCCCGGCGTAGGCCGGTGGTCAGCTCGGTATAGAAGAAATCGTACCAGATCGCATCTTGCCGGATCACATCCATGAAAGTATCCAGTTGTTCTTCGTTCAGAATCTTCATGGGCTGGCGAATCGCCTTGGGTGGGTCTACCTCATCAGCGGGATTGGTGGGAATAAGTCCTTGATCTTTGGCAGTCTTGAGTGCATGATGAAGTGTGGTGTGGATGCCGTGAACCGTATTGCTGGAGAGGCCACGGCCCTGGCCGGGACGAGATTTCACCCTGCCATTCCGTTTTAAGGTATCGTAGAGTTTTCTTAAATCCATGGCTGTCACTTGGGTGAGCAATTTTGTCCCCAAGTAGGGGGTCACATGATTTGTGAGATCCTTCCAGTAGTGTTCCAAAGTGCTGGGGCGGAGAGTAATGGACATCTGCTCCAGCCATTGNTCCANCCNCTCCGAGAGGGTCATCCTGCTNTGCTCCGTCAGGTNGATACCTTGATAGATGTCTATGTTCTGNCGGAGNTTGGCGGTCAGNTCCTTNTGNGTATCAGCGTAGATGTAGCGGAAGATAGAATCGCCGTTGGCCTTGTGNCCNATCACGATGCGGCCNTCCCANCGGCCATCTTCCCGTTTGCGTACCATNCCGTCGCCGGATGGTCTGCGCTTTGCCATGGGCTATTCCTCCTTTCTCTCGAACATCTCNCGGGCTCGCTGTTCCTCCTCTGTTTCGAAGGAGTAGGGCGGTTGTTCCAACAGTTCCCGTTGTATCCCGCTGTCCAGGCGGAACCCGGATACAAAACTGTCCAGGTTGGACTGGTCCCGTAGTGCGTCTTCCAGGTCGACCAGCCGGAGCAGCATTTTTCGTTCCGCTTTTTCCAGGCGGGAAGCGAGCTGCCTGTGGAGGATCGTTACCTGTCGTTTTAGGTCCTGTGATCGTTGAGACGGACTTTTGAATCGCAGATGGAGCGCCGTCATGTAGTCGAGCATAGTTGTGTCGCCTCCTTTGCAGCAACACACAATACTCCAACCGCTGAGAAATATCCAGCCCCGTGGACTACAGTTATCAGAAACTTATCATTTTGAAGCTTGCCGCCTTCTCTTTGTAGACAGTATCCCAATCGAGAAGTGAGATGTATTGGTAAAGGGTGATTTCACCACCCAAATACACATTGGCTGACGGTTCGCTTGTGGTAAGATGACACAGTCAGAAAAGGCGGTGATCGACCAGCAGGAGAAGACCGAAGCGGGAGCGTCCGGGGATGACTTGGATGCTTCTCTCTCTTTACAGCCCCCGGCTAAAGGCGCACTTACTCACTACCCGCTATGCGGGCGGCGGTACTGCCTGTGGCAGTCGTGCGCCCTCCAGGGAGCGGCTCTATCGGGGCTGTCCTTCCCTACCCAGTATATATACCAGCAGACGCCACCGGCGGCTTGTGCATCGGACGCAGTTACGCCGATGTGCTGGGGAGGTGGAGGCCGTCGGCCACCAACAAGCTGCGCCGGGTATATACCGACGCATTGCTTCCTACTATCAGAACCTATAAGCGAGGATTGAACATCATTGGGATTAGTGCTATACTTTAACCGTAGTAATGGGAGTACAAGAACAAATTGAGATTTCTTTTTTGGAGGAAGGCGGAATGGTTTTCCTGGTGCGGGAAATTTTGGCAGAGGAGGATTTGGCTGCTTGGCGGGAGCTGGCTGCCCAAAGGAAGCGGATTGCCCGGAAAAAGCACCGAAGATCGATTCGTAACTGGCTTGGAAACAAGCTCTGCGGCATTGTCAATACCGTGTTTGGAACTTTGACGCTGTGCGCTGTTGTGAGCGGCGGCATGAAAGCTGCTTGGGCGATTTGGGGCCTGATTACAATGATTGGCGGCCTTTGGATATTTCTGGCGACGGGACGTTACCCCGCACGAGAGGCGGCTTATTCGCCCCGTTGGGACTCCCCTCCCTCCGGGATAGTGGATCTATCGATCCGGGCTGGATTCTTCGAGGATGGCTATTTCGCTTTCTGGGACACTTCAGGGAAGACTCGCTTGAGGTATTCATCCATTCTTTGCATATGGGAGGACAAGGGGCGGTTCTATCTCTTTTTTCAGGATCGTTCGCCCCTGGTTTTGCCGAAGCGCGGTTTTGTCCGCTGTATACCAGAGAATTTCCGGGACTTTCTGGAATGGGAACTGGGTCGGCCTGTGGAAAGGTTGACGAATAATCAAGGGGGCGGTTTAATTGGGTGAGATCCCCCTTGACAAATGTTCTCCTGTTATCCCATACTCATTGTCTGGGCCTGGGACGGCTCTTCATGATCGTCCGGCTTATAACCAGCGGCGATTTTCTTTTCCCTGATTCTTGCCATGAGCTTGCGGTCAACCTGAATGCCACTTGGAACGGGAGGGGAAGGTGTCTGGTCTTGGAATACTCGACTCATGTGGTGGAGGAGCCGAGTAGTAGCCAGCATGACCGAGGGTGGTTGCAGGCTATCCCAGCGGTCCAAGAAAAATTGAGCGTATCTATTACCCTGGGAGGCTGACTGGGAGAACCAATAGAGGGCATGCTCTTGATCATGTTCTTCCAGATACAATTTGGCAAGAGCGCATTGGGCATATTGATTTCCGGCTGCAGCGGACCGGGTGAAGTAGTCCATTGCCTTGGCGGTATCTTTTGCCGCGATCTCACCCTTGAGGTATTCTTTCCCCAGCCGATAGGCGGCGTGGCCATTCCCTCTGTGGGCCGCGCGTTCCAACCACTGTATCCCCAATGCCGGATCGCGGACTTCCGGATCATTGGTGAGTAACAGCTTTCCCAACTCGTACTGTGCTGCAGCATATCCTTGCCGTGCCGCTAGATCAAACCAGTATCCAGCGGTTAGCCAGTCGGGTAT
>JAAVHF010000006.1:0-18020 GCA_014799845.1 Oscillibacter sp.
GCTGGGGCGGGCGAAGCACGCCCGCAAGGCTCCGGAGGAGCCGCGCAAGCAAAGCCGCAAGGCTGACCGAGGGAGTCGAATATCCTCGCAAAAACTCCCTCCGCCACGGCGAAGCCGTGACGGAGGGAGTTTTCCTGCCGGAATGGAAGGCGTTTCCCTGCCGGAGATAACTCCCTCAGCCAGCCTTGCGGCTTTGCTTGCGCGGCTCCTCCGGAGCCTTGCGGGCGTGCTTCGCCCGCCCCAGCTGACAGCTCCCTCAGAGAGGGAGCCTTTGAGCGCTTCTGCTCGCAATCTGTTCACGAAAATTTCACTCATTCAAATACCCTGATTTGAACATTTTTCGCTATTGACATCCCGCGTTTTTTGTCGTATACTAAACCTAGGGACGGATTGTTCCTGAACGGAGATAACTTATTGTCGGGATGGAGACATTAAACCCACTCCACGAGCGCAGGGAAAGCGTGAAAAACCCGGAAGGTGACGGCGTGTTCGCGCCGTCACCTTCTGCTTTGCACGAAAGCTGCCGGGGGATATGGCAATGAACTTTAAAGAGAGAGTAGCGTCTGTTGCGATAGCCCAGGCGCCGTTGTTCAAAAGCGTTTTTATTGACTACGAATATCTGATCTGTTCGGATGCGTTTACAGCGAATGATTATTATATTCTGAGTGCCCATGAAGACAACTATCAGCATCTGGTTGGAGTAAATACCCCCAATCTGTCGCCGGAGGCTTTTTTCAACGGTGCTTGGCGGGCACGTTGACAGAAGCCGACATAGATTTCGATAAGCCGGGACGGCTGGAAAAAGATATAAAGGGTGCTGTCCGTAAAAAGATCAATGGGCTTCCGTTCTATACGGGAATGATGGAGAAGGAGCTTGTCGCGCAGGAGAATTTTACGAAAAACAACGTGATCTGCTCCATTGCGGCCACAGACCGCAGTATGACGATAGGATATATAAATAATCGTGTGGCCGTTCCCAAATCCCTTTTGAACGGCGACAGGCTTGACAATGACAAAGCGGGCAGGGTCGAGTTGATCATAAGACGGCCGGCGGGGGGACGGCTGTTTTCCGAGCTTGTTTTTGGGGACGGCGAGGCGCTCGGGAAGTACCGCGATAAGATAGGGACGCTTATAGACCCGTGCCTTCTGGAGCTGTGCGGCGGCGGTAACATGAGAGAGGAGAAGTCGGCCTGACAGCCGGCTTTTCTTTTTACGGTTGCCTCTTCTCTGGCAACTATCCGGCAGATCCGCCCTACATATATAATATAGTAGACGCGCCCACGGTAATTGAACGAGTAAACGAATGATGAACAGAGCGCCCGAAAAGCCTCCCTCTTTGAGGGAGGTGGCACGGCGAAGCCGTGACGGAGGGAGTTTTCCTGCCGGAATGGAAGGTGTTTCCCTGCTGGGAATCACTCCCTCAGTCAGCCTAACGGCTTTGCTTGCGCGGCTCCTCCGGAGCCTTGCGGGCGTGCTTTGCCCGCCCCAGCTGACAGCTCCCTCAAAGAGGGAGCCTTGATCACTTCTGGAGGCAGCCTGTTTATTCATTCAATTACCCTGTAGACGCCCCCCGGGGCGGCACACGTGAAACGAAACAAAATGGATTTTGCCCACGGGGTTTCCGCGCAAGCGGGAAACGGAACGGAGCGGATTTTGCCCATGGGGTCCCCGCGCGAGCCCAACAAAGTCGTGAAGCGCCGTAAAACGGCGCTTTTAGCGCTAAGGCGGGCCTGCGGCCCGCCCACGGGGTCGCGTGGGGGAGAGGAGGGGCAAAGGAATGGAGCGCAGTTTTCGGCGCGAGCCGGAAACGGAGCGAAATGGATTTTGACCCGACGATTGTTACGCTTCTGTTACAACCACCCCAATCCCATTGACAAACCCACCCCCTCGTGATAAACTCCCAACTGTAAACCTCGAAACGCCCTGCCCGACTGTTCTCCCCGGAACAGATACGGGACCGGCTAGCCACGGTATGTGCTCCGGTGCGAATGGAAGGGTGGTAAATTCCGAGGCTTGCAAATTTGGGAGTAAGGGTTCCGGCGGCGCCCATCCTGAAAAAGCGCGCAGCGCTTTGAAGGGAAAAGCAATGCAGAAGCGTTTGCTTCCGAGAAATCAAAAAGGAGGAAAAATCCACCATGAGAAATCTGAAGAAGATTCTCGCACTGGTGCTGGCTCTCGTCATGAGTCTGTCTCTTATGGCTACTGCCGGCGCCGCGGACTTCAAGGACGCGTCTAGTATTAATGACAAATACGAGACCGCCGTTGAGGTTCTGGAAGGCCTCGGTGTCTTTAGAGGATACGAGGATGGTTCCTTCCAGCCCACTGGGTCCATCACCCGTGCGGAGACCGCTGCGATCATCTATCGCATCGTCACCGGCGACGTGGAGGACAAGCAGGTTGGCATCTATGCTGATTACAACCTGTTCACCGACGTTCCCGCTACCGCTTGGTACGCTGGCTACGTCAACTACTGCGCCAACGCCGAGTACATCAAGGGCGTGGGCAACAACAAGTTCAACCCCAATGCTCAGGTCACCGGCTATGCCGCCCTGGCCATGATCCTGCGTGCGATCGGTTACACCGCTAACGGCGGTTTCACCGGCACCGGCTGGGAAGTCCAGACTGCCCGCACCGGCGAGGCCCGCAAGATCACCAAGAACATCCTGACTGGCACCCTGGGCCAGCCTGCCACCCGTGAGACCGTTGCTGAGATCCTGTTCCAGGCTATCCTGGTCAACATGGTCGGCCACAACGTGCTCTTCACCCAGGATGGCGAGCAGGGCTACTACGAGCTGACCGAGACCCTGGGTCACAAGACCTTCGGCCTTGAGCAGATCGAGGGCGTTGTCATGGCTAACGAGTACGCCAACCTGAATGGTTCCCGCGTAATCGGCAAGGACAAGACCGACCTGCAGGTCGCCGGCGAGACTACTACCCGCCGCCTGGATATCGGCACTGAGATCACCGACATCGGTGAGAGCCGCTATGCCTACGTGACCAGCTCCAAGGTCCTGGCCATGGGCGACACCGGCAAGAACAAGGTCACCGAGACCGGTAAGGCCGTGGACATCAGCACCGCCAGCAAGTTCTCTGCTGTTGCTGAGATGTCCAATACCAACACCCAGTACTTCCTCAACTTCGAGCCCAACAACGCTGGCAATTACCGTTGCGACCAGCGCCTGGAGTTCTCCGTGGTGTTCTACGGTGAGGACGCTGAGAAGGCTTTCGACAACTACAGGAGCATCAACATCTCCCAGATCGCTGGCACGGACAGTGAGTGGAGCGTTGAGGTCAACACCGGTACTGCCACTGACCCCGCCTTCACTCCTGCTCAGCTGAAGGCTGGCGAGACCGACTATGTAGCCGGCAACACCATTGTGGCCTACGAGTATCCCGTTCGCTACACCAAGATCATCTGGGCCGATCGGGACATCACCGAGACCGACCTGCTGGTCCTGGAGAGCATCTTCGGTACTGCTGACAACGCCAACAACAACGTTCTGCTCAACAAGCGGATCGCTGGCGATGTGTTCGTTGGTACCAAGAGCACCAACAACGAGGTCACCGATGAGGAGCGCGACCTGTCCAACTCCATCTCCTACAAGAAGTTCTATGAGGAGTACATCCTCTCCAACGAGAAGAACTACAACTGGACTGTGACTTGGAACGGCTGGTGGACCAAGTTCGTCGATAACAACGGCGACGGTGCTGCTGAGTATGCGTTCACCACCAACTATGAGCTGGAAGAGGCTCTGTACGATTACACCGATCGCGATGGCAACACTTACATCGAGTACAACGATTTCGATGATGAGAACGACAAGGTTAAGTATCTGAATGATTACACCCCCGCCATTGGCGACAAGGTCCTGGCTGCCTACATCGATGGCCAGTGGCTGGTTGAGCCCGCTCAGAGTGAGAACGTCACCGTTACCGCCTACAGCTGGCGCAACGATGAGATCACCACTGACAAGGACACCTATGGCCAGTCTGGTATCATCAATGCTACCAACATGCTGGAGCTGATCTCCACCATGGACGACAAGGTCGAGTACGTTGTATACTTCGATCATTTCGGTTACGTTCGCGCCTATGAGCTGCCCGGTGGCACCCAGTACGCTCTGGTTACCGAGATGTACTACACCAACGGCCAGCATGGCAACCTGGTTGAAAGTTGGCCCATGACCGCTGAGCTGGCTACGCTCGACGAGAATGGCGAGACTGTCATCAAGGAGTACAACGTTGTCAGCGGCGCTAGCACCTTCACTGCTGCTCAGCCCTGGCTGTACGTTGACAATGTTGTTACTACTAACAACATGTTCACCAACTGGCTGCAGCCCGCCATTGCTCACCTGGGCGTGACCCGCAAGGGCTATGAGGCCAACAAGGGTACTCCCACTTGGGCTACGCCTGCCGCCTACTCCACCTTCTGGAATACCAACCGTCAGCTGGTCCGTAACATCGCTGCCCTTGGCATGACCAATGTTGATGAGTTCAACTATGGTGTGCAGAAGTACGAGGCTCTGTTCAAGAATGCCAACAAGGTTGATGTTGACTGGGATGTGAATGCTACCTCCAGCTTCACCAACGTGGCTATCGTTGGTATCAACGGTGACGACGCCAGCCTGAGTGGTGCCGCCAGCCTGCGTCTGGACAAGGATGCTCAGCTCGTGGGTAATCCCGGCGATGCCTTCGCGTATGCTACCGATTACGTCCAGCTGGCTGTCAGCGATATCGCTGCTAAGGCTGTCCGTTATCCCATCGCTGGCGATCCTCAGTACATTGCTGATAACAACACCTATGTTAACGCTGTCCATGACACCCTGTACTTCATTGCCTACAACGGCGGTGTGTACGCTTTCAAGGACTACGCTAACTTCCCCGGCCTGACTGTCGACGACAACCAGATCCACGCTGCTTACGCCGTGGTTCACAACACCAGGGATATCACCGACAGTGACAACGCTCCCTACTGGGTTGCTGATGTCATCGTCTACGAGATCTATGCTGATGTTGACAGCCTTGCTCAGACCAGTGTCGCTCTGGCCTTCTACACGCCCACCCGCATCAGCGGCAACGTGCAGTCCGTTGAGACTCTGAACAGCAAGTACGGTCCCGAAGTCACCCTGATCCCCAAGGATCTCGCTTGGTCTGCTGACCGCGGCCAGTGGGGCGCTCAGTGGGATGGCTACGGCTTCTACGCTCTGTTCAACGACACCGAGCCCGTTGACAACACCATGGAGGCTCGCGAGATTTCCCGCATTGGCGCTCGCGATGGTAACACCACCGACTTCGTCCGCGACTACACCAAGAATGGCATCCACGCTGGTATCATCTACCGCGAGGCTTACATTGATGGCGCTGGCGAGTACATCGATGTTGATCTGGGCGATGGCCGGATCGCTTCCATCGAGATCACCAACAAGATCTACAGCATCACCAATGACCGCGCTCAGTCCGACAACTGGTACGCCTACAATGAGGCTACTCTGCTGCGCAATAGGACCCTGGCCAACAGCGACATCCGCAAGGGTGACAGCGTGATCTGGGTTGGCGGCGCTAAGACTGACCGCACCAGGAACACCACCAGCTTCGTTGTTGATCTGGGCAACGATGACAACAACAAGGATCTCCTGGCCGCCACTGTTAAGACTGGCTTCCTGATCGATGTTGACGCTAACGGCAAGGTTGTCGATTATAAGACCGCGACCTACGCCAGCGGCGAGTGGCAGAAGATCATGAGAGAGCAGTACGACAGCCTCTACAGCGATTGGTCCGTTAAGGTTACCAAGTACGTGGATGCCAACGGCAACGAGATTACCGCTGCTGATGGCAAGCTGCCCGTCTTCGTGAGCCCCGAGACCATCCAGAAGGGCAAGGCTGATGGTCCTTACGCTCTGACCTTCAATGAGACCGGCGCTGATTACAAGGTGACTGCTGTTACCGTGACCAGCACCAACAGCAAGGGTGAGAATACCGCTCTTGTTACTGTGAACCCCGCGAACGGCTCCTGGCAGATCGCCAATGTCACCAGCAACGTTACCCTGACTGTCGTTGTGGCTCCCGTTGTTCCCGCCGCTCCCGACATGGTCGATGTTGAGCTGAACCTCAATGGCGCTAACAACGTGCAGCTCGATTGTGGCAACGACACTGTTCTTACTGGCAATGGTGCGAAGACTACGGTTGCTGAGGGTACCGAGCTGACTCTGAAGGTTACCCCCGATACCGCTCACGGTTACGTGAACTACGAGGTCAAGGTTAACGGCGTTGCTATTGAGCGCGACAGTATTGAGCGTGCCGCTGGCGACTACGTCTACGTGATCAAGGCTGAGAAGGACCTCGATATCGTGGTTACCGCTCTCACTGGCAATGTGACCCTGGTCAACAACACTACCGCTACGGTGAGTGCTAAGATTAACGATGCTACCGTTACTCTGGGTGCTACCAACGTGCTTCCCACTGGTAAGCTGGAGTTCACTCTTGCCCCCGCTGCTACTAACTACGAGGTCAAGAATGGCACCACGACCGTTAATCCCGTTGATGGTAAGTACACGGTTGATGTTGAGGTCGGTAAGGCTGTGAACCTCACTATCAATGCTCTTAAGTACGCTGTGACTCTGGATACCACTGGTGTGACTGGTACTGTCGCCCTCAAGAATGGTGCTGCTACTGTTGCGTCTGGCAGCGAGGTGCCCGCTGGTACTGAGCTGACCCTGACCATTACTCCCGCTGCTAACTGCACGTACGAGGTGAAGGTCAACAGCAGCAAGATCAACCCCGATGAGACAAATGGTAATGTGTACACCATCACCGTGAACGCTAAGACCGACATCGTGGTTACCGAAGTGAAGCATGACATGCCCGTGGCCGATACTACGACTAAGCCCGGCACTACCATCTATAAGCTGACGACCGATGTTAAGCTCAATACTCAGCTCCAGATTGATGGCAAGACCGAGATTGACCTGAACGGCAACGACATCGAGTTTAGCGCTGATGTTGACAGGGGTATCAAGCTTGATGGTAATGATAACCTGACGATTAAGGGCGAAGGCACCATCAAGGTGACCAAGGATGAGGGAATTGTCGAAGTCATCCGTGTTAACGGCAATAACAATATCCTGACTATTGGCGAGGATGTTACTCTTGTGGCGCCTGGCTCCAGTGAGGACGAGGAAGACTACGGTTATGGTATCATCATCGGCGCGCCCGTCAGCGGCACCGTTGTCAACATGAACGGCACCATTACAGGCGCTTGCGGTCTGTACGTGCATGGGAACAACCACACCAGCGCTGGCACCATCAATATCAACGGTAAGATCGGTGCTGAGGACCTCGGCCTGTACCTGGCTGGCGTTGCGACCACCAACATCAATGAGGGCGCTGAAATCTATGCCGGTAACGCTGGTATTGAGATCCGCAACGGCGATCTGAACATGGTCGGCGGTAGCGTAAATGGCGACCTGGAGGATCCCACTCACTTCCGTCCCACTCCTTCCGGCGGCGGCAGCACTGGCTTTAGCGCTGGTATCGTCGCGAGCAGCTACGGCCTGGGCACCATCAATGTGAAGATCTTTGCTGGTGAGGTCAATGGCACGTCTCAGCTGGCTCTCAAGGGCGTGAATCCGGGAACTGCTGCAAATGCGCAGACTTCCATGAACATTGAGTATTCTGTTAGTGTGATTACTACCAGCCCCATGTTCGGCGATGGCAACTCTCAGTATACGTACTGGGCGATTGGCGAGGTTAACGCGCTTGGCATGCTGCCCATGGCTTGGAGAGGTACTCCCACTGCGGCTCCCAGTGATTTCGAGGTCCCTGAGGCTCCCGAAGCTGTTGAGGATTTCGAGGTTCTCGCTTGATTCAACTCTTCTGAGCGAATGCCGCGAGGCAGATTGATCACTTCTGTGATTGATCGTTAAGCAAAAACCCGGCCCCCACGGGATTTCCCGTGGGGGCCTCTTTATGCTTTGGCACTTGCCACAGGCGAAAACCTCCCCCGCCAGTCATGGCGGGGGAGGGGGGCTAGTTGTTCATATCGGATTTTGGTTTATACTATTCCTCGCCGGTTTCGATCCAGAGGATGAAGTCCGCGATTTCCGTATCCGTCCATCCCTTGGTCCGAAGCCCGAGGATCAGACGGGAACTCTCCGACATATTCATACTGTCCTTTCTTTATTAAAACTGCGGCTGTACTTTTGGTTTAAATTCTATCAAACCCACCGCTTCATGTCAACCGCTGTCCTGCGGAAGAACGTCCACGGTAATTGAATGAGTGAACATTCTACGCACAGGCCGTCTCCAGAAGTGTTCAAGGCTCCCTCTTTGAGGGAGCTGTCAGCCGGGGCGGGCGAAGCACGCCCGCAAGGCTAACTGAGGGAGTGATCTCCGGCAGGAAAACTCCCTCCGTCACGGCTTTGCCGTGCCACCTCCCTCAAAGAGGGAGGCTTTTGGGGTGCGTTGTTCACAATTTGTTCTCTCATTCAATTACCGTGAAAAAATACCCCGGCAGGGTTGACAAAACCAATCTGCCGGGGTATAATAGAAGCAGATTTGGGGCGAGCTGCTAAGGCGGTCAGCTCCGAGACACTGCTAACAAGAATTTGTTAACCGTCCGGGGGGAAGCCGGGCGGTTAACACGCTGTTGGAGCAAAAATGAACGCACATGCGATCACGATGATCCAAACGATGATGTGGATAATCAGACGCTTGATACGAAACTTGTCCATACAACTCACTCCTTTCATGAAGGAGTAAGCTAACCGCCCTATTTGATTGCAGCATCGCCCCGGGCTCTTGCGGAGATGTATGTATCGCCGTTCCGCCCATCCCAAGGGACGTATAAGATTCTACACCTTTCGCCTGTTTTTGTCAAGGACCCCCAAAGACGATCGTCCTTGGGGGTCCTGTCCTTTTATTTGCTTTTAGATCAGCGTCACACCCCAGCTATAGAGCGTCAACGTCTCATTCTGGCCGCATGAGAGCTGCAATTGCAAAGTTTCGTTATCTTTCACCGTGTCGTTACTGCGGAAAACGGCTTCCTGGATGTTGTTTCCCTTGCCGTCCTCCACGGTCCGGCTCCACCAGAGGGGGACTTCCTGCCCGCCCGCCAGCAGCTTTGGCGTGGGGCAGTTCGCGGTAAACTGGTAGCTTGCCACTGCCACCAGTCCCAGGTTTTCCCCCGGATTCTGGAAGGAGCAGCTGGCGGTGGCTTTTGCGCCGGTAGCGCCGCTGGTGAAGCTGAGGCGCGCGAAGCGGCCGCTGACAGAACCATCCAGGAGGCGCGGGGAGGTGGGGGTGACGGTGACCTGGTATTTATGGCCGCAGGCGATCAAGAGAGGTTCCTGGATGGTTTGGGAGAGGGTACCTGACTTTCCGTTCAGGTTGAGAGTAATATCGGTGGTCAGGATTGTCTGGTTATCCGTCAGGTCTGTGTATTTCAGCTCACAGGGAAACACGGTGATTCCACTGCTCAGGTCATAAAACTGGGCGTACAGCAAAAAGCTCTGGATCAGGCCGTTGGAGGGCGCGGTAAACGCGGCGGTCAGCGCCTGGAGAGTTGTGCTTCCGCTCACGGACATCTCTGTCTGGTCCATCATGCTCAGTAATTGGTTTTCGGAGGTTGAAGCAGCGTAGTTCATCTGATAGTAATCATGGTATTTGACCAGTCCGGACAGTCCCGTATCGGCCAGGGAGGTATCCAGATGGAACACGCCGGCCTGTCTGGGGAAGGGTGTAAGGGTCTGGGCGAAGCAGTAGTGGTTGTAGGCCAGCCTGCACGCCTGATCGAAGGCTTTGTTTTCTACTGTCTGCACGGCCTCCGCGATGTCCGCGGCGATTTGTTCGGAGGCCTCCGCCGAACCTGTAGCGTTCTGACGCAGCCCCTTTTCAATGTTCAGGCACATCTGGTTGAAGTCGACCCGCAGGATCCGGTCCGTTTCGTCCCACTGGGGCAGATGGTATTTTTCCGTGTAGTTCATATAAGCGTCTCCTTGTAGAGTTGAGATTCCGGCAAAAAGCCGTTATACACTAGGCGAAAAACGGGGAAAAGTTGCCATGTTTCCGGCAACTGGATACTGCGCCGCCGCATTCTGCCGCCTGGAAAGGCGGGACATTGCCGTGGGACAGCCGGATGATGTTGTTTTTATGATCTGTTTGCGGGACAGGCCGTCATATGTCCGGCGCTTAGGAGGGAAAGAATTGAAGCTTGCAGTATACGCGGCTCTTTGTCCGGAGGGCGCGGAGCATGATCTGGCCTACCGGCTTCTCGCGCTGGCGGCGGAGCGGGAGCTGGGGCTGCATCCTCTGCCGGAGATTGCCCGGGAGGTGGGTGGAAAACCGTTTTTCCCGGGCTGTCCGGAGATATGTTTTAATCTCAGCCATTCCCATGGAGCCGCCGTCTGTGCGCTTCATGACAAGCCGGTAGGCATTGACGTGGAGAAGCTCCGTCCCGCGCCGAAGCGGCTGGCGTCCGGCATGGAGAACGAAGCGTTTTTCCGCCTCTGGACCGCCAAAGAAGCCACTGTAAAGCGCTGGGGGCAGGGGATAGGGGCGTTGCTGCGGCCTTTGGAGCCGGACCCGCTGTGCCTATGTGTAGAGGGGCTGTTGGAGGGGTATGTCGTTACCGTCTGCCCGTCAGAGGATACGGAGATCAGGGCTGTCCGCATAGAATAAAAGGGAGAGGATTTGATCCTCTCCCTTTTGCCGTATCAAACAGCCTGCTTCATGGACAGGGAAATACGTTTTTTCTTCTCGTCCACTTCCAGCACCTTGACCTTCACGATATCCCCCACAGAGACCGCCTCCGAGGGGTGCTTGAGGAATTTCCCCTGGGAGATCTGGGAGATATGCACCAGCCCGTCCTGATGGACGCCGATATCCACGAACACGCCGAAGTCGATGACGTTGCGCACCGTGCCGGTAAGGATCATCCCCGGCTGGAGGTCCTTGATCTCCATTACGTCCGTCCGCAGCAGCGGCGGGGGCAGCTCGTCGCGGGGGTCGCGGCCCGGTTTTTGCAGCTCCTTGGCCACGTCCAGCAGGGTGGGCACGCCTACGCCGCATTCCTCCGCCAGTTTTTCCGCCCCGGCGGCTCTGATCTGCCCTTCCAGGTCTCCCAGCTTCCCGGCGGACACGTCCGCCAGGGTGTGGCCGGTGAGGGCCAGCAGCTGTTCCGCCGCCTTGTAGCTCTCCGGGTGGACGGCGGTGTTGTCCAGAGCCGTCCCGCTCTCCGGCACCCGGAGGAAGCCAGCGCACTGTTCAAAAGCCCTGGGTCCCAGCTTGGGGACCTTCAGGATCTGCTTGCGGGAGGTGAACGCGCCGTTTTCCTCCCGGTACTTGACCACGTTTTTCGCCGTGGTGGCATTCAGCCCCGCCACCCGCTGCAAAAGGGAGGGGGAAGCGGTGTTCACGTCCACCCCCACGGAGTTCACACAGTCCTCCACTACGCCGCCCAGGGCCTCGTCCAGCCGTTTCGGCGGCATGTCGTGCTGGTACTGTCCCACGCCGATGGCCTTGGGATCGATTTTCACCAGCTCCGCCAGGGGGTCCTGCAAGCGGCGGGCGATGGAGACCGCCGAACGGAGGTTGACGTCGTACTCCGGGAACTCCTCCGCCGCCAGTTTGGAGGCGGAATAGACGGAAGCCCCGGCCTCGTTGACGATCATATAGCTGACCCCGCCGCCCACCTGGCGCAGCAGCTCGACGGTCATCTGTTCGGTTTCACGGGAGGCGGTACCGTTGCCGATGGCAATGTGGGTGATGCCGTGGCGGCGGATGAGGCCCGCCAGGATTTGAATGCACTCCGCCTTTTTCCGCTCGCCGTGGGTGGGGTATACCACGGTGGTATCCAGCACCTTGCCGGTGCTGTCCACCACCGCCACCTTGCACCCCATGCGGTATCCGGGATCCAGGCCCATGGTAACGTGTCCCTTCACCGGCGGCTGCATCAGCAGAGGACGCAGGTTCAGGGCGAAGTTGTGGATAGCTCCCTCGCTGGCCTCCTCCGTAAGGGCGCTGCGGATTTCCCGCTCCAGAGAGGGGTACAGAAGGCGGTCATAGGCGTCCTCCGCGGCGGCCTTAATGAATGCCGACGCCCTGGTCCCGGGCTGGACGACCGCGCGGCGCAGCAAAATCAGCGCCTCATCCCGGTCAGTATCCACGCTGACCTTCAAAAACTCCTCCCGCTCGCCCCGGTTGACGGCCAGGACCTGGTGGCCCTGCAGGCGGTTGACGCTCTGGCGGAAATCATAGTACAGGCGGTAAACGCTGTCCTCCTCCTTAGCGGCAGTGACCGCCAGTTCGCTGCGGCGCTGCATGAAGGCGCGAAGAGTTTTCCGGATGGCGGCGTCGTCGGAGATGTCCTCGGCGATGATGTCGCTGGCCCCTTGCAGGGCGTCCTCCGCCGTTTCCACACCTTTTTCCGGATCGATGTACCCGGCGGCGGCCTCCAGAGGATCGGGGCAGTCCGGCTTCTGGGCGTAGAGCAGCGCCGCCAGGGGCTCCAGACCCTTCTCACGGGCTACGGTGGCGCGGGTGCGGCGTTTCTGCTTGTAGGGGCGGTAGAGGTCCTCCACCTCGGCCAGGGTTGCGGCGTTGTCGATGGCGGCGGAGAGGTCCTCCGTCAGCTTGCCCTGCCCCTCAATGGCCCCTTTGACCTCTTCCCGGCGCTTTTCCAGGTTCCGCAGATATTGCAGGCGGTCCTCTAGGGCGCGCAGGGCGGTGTCGTCCATGGAGCCGTGAAGCTCCTTGCGGTAGCGGGCGATAAAGGGGATGGTGTTGCCCTCGTCCAGGAGCGTGACTACGTTTTGCACGTGTTGTTCCGTCTGCTCCAGCTCCCGGGCCAGGATTTGAATGATGGTTTCCATGGGTGTCCTTTCCTACTCGTTGTAAATCTTGATCTGGCACATTTTCATAGCTTCCAGGGCGTTCTGATGGCTTTGGGGCGTTACCCCGGCGCAGCAGGCGGCGTCCACGGAGACGGGCACCTCCGGCAGGAATGCCTTGAGCATCATAGCGTTGGAAATCACGCAGATATCCGTGCAGAGGCCGATCAGCACGATCTCCTCAATGGCCTCGTTCTGATTGAAAATTGCCAGCGTCTCCGCCAGGGAGCGGCTGCCGAAGGTGGGCTTCGTCAGGCAGGTGAAGCCGGTCATAGCTTCCCGGATGGCGGGAGCGATCTCCCAGCCGGAGGTGCCCTCGATACAGTGCTCCACCGGGAGGTTCCGCCCCTCCTGCGTAGTCAGATAGTCCGTCTGGTGGGTGTCCTGGGTGGCGTAGACTTCTCCCGTCCAGTTTTTGATCTTCTCCGCCACGGCGGGGACGATCCTTCGCGCCTCAGGCGTTCCCAGCGCGCCGTCGATAAAATCGTTCTGCATATCGACAACAACTAAAACCTTCATACTGTCTCCTTTTGTTTGTAAGTCTTCTCCACATGGACATGTTCTGTTTTGGAGAGGAGCTGCGTCCCGTCAAAATCCAGTTCCACCACGAAGGGCATCCAGTCAATGATGCGCAGGAAAGAATCGCAGTTATAGCTCGGATCGTAATAATGCAGAATCGTGCTGAGAGCGGTACCGTGGGTTCCGATCACGATATTTTTCTCCTCGTTCTGTTCCAGAATTTCCGTCAGCGCGGCGATATTCCGCTCCTGCACGGAGCGCAGGGACTCGCCGCCTGGCTCATGCCAGTCGAAGTCCGCCCAGCGCTTGCGGAACAGTTTCCGGTAGTTGCTGCAGGGGGCGGCTTCCCGCTCCCGGAGACGTTCGTCCGTCAGGATGGGCCTGCCGTAAAACTCCGCCGTTTCCTGGATGGTGTCCAGACTGCGGCGGTAGGGGCTGCAATAGAAGACGTCCACCTGCTTGTCCCGCAGAAAGTCAAGAACGATTTTCCGGTCCTCCAGGGCCTCGGCGGTCAGGCCGCGTTCCCGGTCGGAGCCGCTGCGCAAGTCGGACTGCGCATGGCGGACGAAGTATACTCTAGTCATAATTCAACCTCTTTATTACTTATAGTATAGCCTCTGCCGCTCATATTTCGCCTCATAGCTGACGTGCATCCCCAGCCGCTTGTAAAGGTTTTCGTCCACATCGCTGAGCACCACCGTGAAATGAGCGCCGCAGCCCCGCAGCTTGGGAAGCTGTTTCTGGGCCAGATCGGCGATAGGATTGGTCAATGCGCTGACGCACAGCGCGATCAGGACCTCGTCGCTGTGGAGCCGGGGATTCTTGTTGCCCAGGCTTCCGGTTTTCAGGCGGCAGATGGGATCCAGCACCTGGGCGGAGATGAGGTCCAGCTCCTGGTCGATGCCGCCCATAGCTTTCAGCGCGTTGAGCAGCAGGGCAGCGGAGGCGCCGATCTGGTCGCTGGTCTTGCCGGTGATGACTCTGCCGTCCGGCAGGACCATAGCGCCGGCGGGGGCGCCGGTTTCCTCTTCCCGTGCCAGGGAAGCGGAAACAGCGGGGAAGATAGCCGGTGTAACGCCGGAACGCTTCATAAGGAGCTCCAGCTTGTAGACCACGTCCTTGTCGACGGTGCCCCTCAGCTTGCCGGTGAGAGCCGTATAGTAGCGGCGCAGGATTTCCATATGGGAGGCCCGGCGGCACACCTCGTCGTCCACGATGCAGTTGCCCACCATGTTGACGCCCATATCCGTGGGTGACTGATAGGGACACTGGCCCAGGATGGATTCGAAGATGGTCCGGAGGATAGGGAAGACCTCCACGTCCCGGTTATAGTTCACCGTTGTAACGCCATAGGCAGCCAGATGGAAGGGGTCGATCATGTTCACGTCGTTGAGGTCCGCCGTAGCGGCCTCATAGGCCAGATTGACCGGGTGGTCCAGGGGCAGGTTCCACACGGGGAAGGTTTCAAACTTGGCATAACCGGCTTTCCGGCCCTGGCGGTTCTCGTGGTAGAGCTGGCTGAGGCAGGTTGCCATTTTACCGCTGCCGGGACCGGGGGCGGTGACCACCACCAGGGGGCGGGAGGTTTTGATGTAGTCGTTGCGTCCATAGCCCGCGTCGCTGACGATGAGGTCCACATTGTGGGGGTAACCGGCAATGGGATAGTGGCGGTAGGTCTGAACGCCCAGGGCGTTCAGGCGTTTCAGGAAGGCGTCCGCGGCAGGCTGGCCGCTGTACTGGGTAACCACCACGCTGCCCACGAAGAGGTCCATCTCGCGGAATATGTCGATCAGGCGCAGAACGTCCTCGTCATAGGGGATACCAAGATCTCCCCGGACTTTATTTTTTTCGATATCTCCGGCGTTGATGGCAACGACGATTTCCACGTCTTCCCGCAGCTGCTGGAGCATACGGATTTTGCTGTCCGGCTCAAAGCCGGGCAGGACCCGGGAGGCGTGGTAGTCGTCAAAGAGTTTTCCGCCGAATTCCAGGTAGAGCTTTCCGCCGAACTGGCCGATTCTCTCCCGGATGTGAGTGGATTGGGTTTCGATATACTTTTGGTTGTCGAATCCGATAGCAAACATAAAAGTTCCTCCTTTAATTACACACTTATCCCGCCGCCCTGCGGGCGGCAGCGGGGAATTTTTCTGCGGCCCTGCGGGCCGCTCCCAATCGCTTCTATTTGTTTCCCCTGGGGCCTGCGCGGCCCCTAGATTCTACACGGCCCCGCCCCGCAGGGGCGGCAAGAACTACCAGGGCCTGTTCAACTCCGTGCGCTCACAGATCCTCTTGATCTCTCCCTGAAGCGACTTCAGATCGTCGAACGTCTCCGGCCTCTTGGACGGGTCCCTCAGCAGTGCTGAGGGATGATACATCGCCATCATTCTCATTCCACCGGTGTCATACCAGACCCCGTGCTCCCTGGTGATGCGAAACTTGTCATTGATCAGCCGCATGGCCGCGATACGGCCAAGGCATATCAGTATTTTCGGCTGAATCAGCGCCATCTGCCGCCGCAGATACCCGATACAGGCGTCCTGCTCCACGTTCAGCGGGTCCCGGTTTCCCGGGGGGCGGCATTTTACGATATTGGCAATATACACCTTGGTGCGGTCCAGGCCGATAATGGACAGCATATCATCCAGAAACTGCCCCGCGCGGCCCACAAAGGGAATTCCCTGCTCATCCTCGTTGGCTCCGGGGCCTTCGCCTACCATCATGATTTCCGCCCGCGGGTTTCCCACGCCGAAGACGACCGTCTTTCTGGTCTGGCAAAGGGCGCACTCATGACAGTTCTGACACTCACGTTCCAACAGCTCCCAGCTGTCGCTCAACTTTGTCCACCTCCCTGTATATTCCCCACCGGGGCGGGGATGCTACTCTTGCTTGCAGATTTGCAGAAAAGGAGCATCCGTTATGTCACAATGGTTCGTCTGTTTTATCGTCTACAGCTTCCTTGGCTATGGCATGGAAAAACTCCACGCCCGTCTCTCCCGNTCCCCAAGACAGGTNCGCAAATGCTTCCTTCTGCTGCCGCTGTGTCCGGTCTATGGACTGGCTATGACNGCGCTGCTGGCGCTGGCCCCGGAGGNGNTCGGGACNCTTNCCCTCNTNNTCCTGGGCGGNACGGTTTGTACCGGAGTGGAGTATCTGGTCCANCTTTTCTATGACAGGGTNCTGGGGGTNTGGTTCTGGGATTACCNNCCTATGCGNGGCCACATTCGGGGCCGNGTATGCCCCCAGTTNGCACTGATCTGGGGATGCNTGTCCGCCNNNGCGGTGCGGTGGNTNCAGCCGTCCGTCCGGCTGCTGGCCGGGAGGATNCCNGTTCAGGCCGTCTTTGNNNTGTGGATGGTNCTTGCGGCGGATTGCGTCCTCTCCTGGGCGCTGCTGCGGCGGCACCNGGATACGGAGCTGCTGACGGTCCGGGCGGTATTCGCTCAGATGCGCGCNTCCAGCCAGTCCAGCACNTCCTTATAGACATACTGCCTGCTGGCCTCGTTGAGGATCTCNTGGCGCAGGCCGTGGTAGAGCTTGATGNTCACATCCNGGAGNCCNGCCTTTTTGAAGCAGGCGCAGGCTTTCTGNACGCCTTTGCCCATATCGCCCACCGGNTCTTTGTCTCCGGCGATAAAGAAAACCGGCAGGGANTTATCCATTTTATTGATATTGGACTGNCTGGTAATGCAGGTCAGGCCGTCCAGCATATCCCGGAATANNCCCAGCGTCGTATCGCCGCCGCAGAGCGGGTCGGCAATNTAGGCGTCCACGTTGGCCTCNTTGGCGGAAACCCAGTCGAAGCGGGTNCGGGTGGGCGCNAAGGCCTTGTTNTACGCACCGAAAGCCANNTCGTCNGCCNTGGCGCTGTANGCTTTCTTGCCCAGACGCTTGATTTCNTGGTCNGCCACCAGCTTGCCGCCGGCGATGATGGCGGCGGACTGGTGCCCCGTGCCGCAGAGGANGCAGCCGGTCAACGTACCGGGATAGCGGATCAGGTGNGTACGGGACAGNAAGGAGCCCATNGAGTGTCCGAANAGGAAATAGGGNTTGTCCGGNAACACCTTGGCCGTGCGGCGGCGAAGNTCTTCNATATCGTCCACCACATGCTGCCAGCCGTCTTTNTCNCCNAGGTAGACCATAGGACAGCCCTCTATAACAGACTGGCCATGTCCCAGATGGTCGTTGGCNNCCACGACAAAGCCGTGGCTGCACAGGTACTGGGCAAANGGCGCATACCGNGCGCCGTACTCCGCCACACCGTGGGCGATCTGCACCACGCCCACGANTTCCCGGTCCACGGGCGTCCACTGGTTGACATGGATCAGGGTTTTNCCCTCGCTGGAAGGGAAGAAATATTCCGAAATGATTGCCATGGGAACCTCCTCCACTCTTAGGNGCTGNAATCANAGGTGATGAATGCGGCTCCTTACATTTTATCAGNATCCATTTTACCACAGAAATGGAAAAAAGCATAGTCATATTTCAGNAGAAATTTTNCNTGNNGGAATCACNCGCNGNTTTTAAAATTNNGCGGGTTTCGGGGAAGTACNGATTGGNAAGANAANCAGGNCCTGTATTCNCNGGCGTTANACGTCTGNGAATACAGGNCCTTACATG
>JAAVHF010000006.1:18025-34313 GCA_014799845.1 Oscillibacter sp.
CCCNGCCTCTGATCCCGGCGGGGCGGCCNGGNAGGNNACGGTTCTGCCGCTGTAAATNTATTTTTTCTTCNTCCAGCGTTCCGCCGCNTCCAGCTGCTCCNGCGCCTCCTGGGGCGAGATGCCCTGGGCNATCATGGGATAGGGATTTTCCATGCCGTTGGTTCGCTGAATNTCATAGGTTCCATATTTGTTGATGACGTCGTCNTCGCCNTCCGGCCANCCGGGCTTCCGNTCGGGCGGCTGGCTTTTGTGGNCCTTCATGTGACTCACCTCCNGTGTTAGTATGTCCGGAACNGAGTNANAATGTACGNTATTTGCCTGNTNATTGCTTCAATTTTCTCCGCNCTCCNGCATAAGCTGTAANAGACTGAACAGGGAGGGAACGGTATGGAAATACATGTAGTCCGCGCGGGGGAGACNCTTTATGGCATCGCGGGGCAGTACGGCGTGGACCCGGAANTGCTGCGGGAAATGAACGGTGTGCCGGAGAGCGGCGCTTTGGCGGTGGGGCAGACGCTGGTGATCCGGCAGGTGGGGACCTTNCACACGGTGCAGTCCGGCCAGACGCTGGACGGGATTGCCAGACAGTACGGCCTNTCTCTCCGGCAGCTCTACCGCAGAAATTANGCNCTGGGCGGCAATCCGNNNATNCAGCCGGGNCAGACGCTGGTGATNNCCTANCAGGACCAGCCCNCNGCCGTTACCCNTACCAACGGNTACGCCTATCCGTTCATNTCCCGGGAGCTTCTCAGCGCCGANCTGCCGTACATGAGCTATCTGACGCCGTTCACCTACGGCATCGACGCNTCCGGGGGNCTGCTGCCGCTGGCGGACGGGATGCTGCTGAGCGAGGCCCGCCGCCTGGGGACGGCCCCGCTGATGCACCTGTCCACCCTGACGGANNCGGATAATTTTTCCAGTGCGCGGGCGGTGCAGATCCTGACNGATCTGCCGCTNCAGAACGCGCTNATNGAGCAGATCGTGGACACCATCACCGNCAAGGGCTANCAGGGCCTGGATGTGGACTTTGANTACATTCCCNGCGCCCAGCGGGAAGCCTACGCNGCCTTTATNCGCCGCCTGCGGGCNCGGCTGGCNCCCATGGGCCTGCCGGTGATTGTGGCCCTGGCNCCCAAGACCTACGCCCAGCAGCCGGGCCTGCTCTATGAAGCCCACGACTACGCNCTGCTGGGCGCGGCGGCGGACTTTGTGCTGCTGATGACCTACGAATGGGGCTACACGGCCGGACCGCCCATGGCGGTCTCGCCGCTGCCCAATGTGCGGCNGGTNCTGGACTATGCCGTCACGGAGATCCCNCGGGANAANATNTACCTGGGCATTTCCAACTACGGCTACGACTGGCCGCTGCCCTTCCGCCAGGGCGAGACCCGCGCCCGNTCNATTTCCAATCAGGAGGCGGTGGAGATTGCGGTCCGCTACCGNGCGGAGATCCAGTNTGACCAGACCGCCCAGTCCCCCTGGTTCAACTACACCGCNCCCNACGGCACGTCCCACGTGGTCTGGTTCGAGGACGCCCGCAGCATGTCCGCCAANCTGCGCCTGATTTCCGAGTACGGCCTNTACGGCGCGGGCTACTGGAACCTGATGCGNCCCTATCCNCAGGGNTGGACNGTTCTGGACGCGCTGTACGAGGTNGCGGANGGGTAAGCGGAGGCGTGCGATTTNCTGAAACAGAAAGCCCCGGGCCNNTGGCCCGGGGCTTTCTGTTTAGAAAAGAGAGAGGGAGAAAAGAGAGAATTCATTGCTGAACAANGCCATGATAATATAGGGAAAATAAAAAGTCAACTACNCTTGCGTACAATTCANGAAATNTTCACAGGNGGTTCAAAAACCATTCAAAACTCNCGGTTGACAACTGGNAAAATNCNGTGTATATTTAGNGTGCTTATTTTTAGNGGGCTAACTTTTATNAAGGAGATGATGNNATGAACGACNCCCCNGACTTAGGGCGGCTGATTGCCTACTGCGGCCGTCTGGNGCGGCAGTATACGGANCAGAANCTGCGTCAGGCCGGNTACGATATCACGCCGGTGCAGTCNAGNATGCTGATATATCTCTCCTGCTGCTGCGATGGCCGGGCCGTCAACCAGCGGGATCTGGAGCGGGAGCTCCGCCTGAAGCCCTCCACGATNAACGGCATNGTGAACCGGCTGGAGGAGAAGGGGTATATCCTGCGCCGCGCCAGTCCGGAGGATGGGCGCTGCCGGCTGGTCAGCCTGACGGAGGCCGGNCAGGAGANGGTGGACACCTTCAGCGCNACCCTGGAGGATACGGGAAAGCNGTTTTCCGGCTGCCTGTCGNAGGANGAAGAGGCGACTNTGCGGGAACTGNTNGNCCGNATCATNGAAAACTTGGAAAACGAGGTAAACAACGTATGATGAAAAAACTCTGGCCATACACCAGGGGATACCGGAAATGGATNGTTTTCGGNGTGCTCTGCTCNGCCAGCGAGGCGGTGTTTGAGCTGCTGCTTCCNCTGGTCATGGCGGACATTGTGGATACCGGCATNCCCTCCGGTGACNCCGCTTACATTTTGACCCGGGGCGCGCTGATGGTCTGCATGGCCCTGNTCTCCATGNCNCTGGGNATCGGCGCGGCNTTCCTGTCCTCCCGGGCNGGCCAGGGCTTNGGCGCNAACCTGCGCAAGGCCCAGTANGACCACATNCAGGACTTNTCCTTCCGCAACATCGAGAAGTTCTCCACGGCCTCTCTGGTGACCCGCCTGACCAACGACTGCAATATGCTGCAAATGNCNCTGATGATGGGGATGCGCCTGCTGGTGNGGGCNCCNGTGATGCTGATTTCCGCCCTGGTGCTGGCCATTTCCATCAGTCTGAAGCTGTCCCGGGTATTTCTGGTGGCCCTGCCGCTGCTGGCGGTGNTGATTGTCCTGATTATCAGGCATATCAGCCCNGTGTTCAGNTCCATGCAGGAGGCCACNGACGGGGTCAATCTGGCGGTGCAGGAGAACCTCTCCGCCATCCGGGTGGTAAAGTCCTTCGTCCGTGAGGGCTANGAGGAGGAGAAGTTNGGAAAGCGGAACGACAGGCTGCGGGAGATTTCCGAAAAAGCCTTCGGNTTTGTCGTCATGAATATGCCNATCATGATGCTCATTACCTACGGCACCATTATTGCCGTCATGTGGAACGGCGCGCCGCTGGTGCAGTCCGGGGAGCTGGAGGTNGGACTGCTGTCCACCTTCTTCACCTATATTACCCAGGTGCTCATGAGCCTGATGATGGTGTCCATGATCATGATGATGCTCACCCGNGCCATNGCCTGCGCCAAGCGNGTGACGGAGGTGCTGGANGAGGTNCCGGACATCACGGATACCGACAGCNGGTGTACCGTCTCCGACGGCTCCGTNGACTTTGACCACGTATACTTCAAATACAACGACGGTTCGGAGAAGTGGAACCTCCNCGATATTGACCTCCACATCAAAAGCGGCATGACNGTNGGCATNATCGGCGGGACCGGTTCCGCCAANTCCACNCTGGTNCAGCTGATTCCCCGCCTCTACGAGGCNCAGGAGGGCACGGTCCGGGTAGGCGGGCGGCCNGTGNNGGACTACTCCATGGAGCACCTGCGGGACGCGGTGAGCATGGTGCTGCAAAAGAACACCCTGTTNTCCGGNACCATCCGGGAGAATCTGCTGTGGGGCGATGAAAACGCCTCTGACGCGGACATNGAGGCCGCCTGNGAGGCCGCCTGCGCNGCCGAGTTTATCCGCCGGATGCCGGACGGCTACGATACCGACCTGGGCCAGGGCGGCGTCAACGTCTCCGGCGGGCAGAAGCAGCGGCTGTGCATTGCCCGNGCGATCCTGAAAAAGCCCAGGGTGCTGATCCTGGACGACAGCACCAGCGCGGTGGACACCGCCACNGACGCAAAGATCCGNGCCGCNTTCCGNACCCAGCTGCCGGACACNACCAAGATCATCATTGCNCAGCGGATCATCTCCGTCATGGAGGCGGATCTGNTNGTGGTCATGGACGACGGCAGGATTGCGGATATGGGCNCCCANGAGGANTTAATGCGCACCAGTGAGATTTATCGCGACGTTTACCAGTCGCAGCAGGAGGGGGCGAGNATCAATGGCTGAAACAAGNAAAANNGGCTCCTCGCGGTCCCCNTGGCCACGGNCCCGGCGGTCCCCGCGGCGGCTTCCAGAAGCCCAAGGATATGCGGAAAACCGTNGGTACCCTGATGGGGTACATCGGCAGNTCAAAATGGCTGCTGGTGGTGGTTGNCNTCTGNCTGGTGCTGAATACNGCCTGTTCCATCGGCGGGTCCTANATGCTCCGGCCTCTTATTGACGAGTGCATTGTNCCCGGCGACTATCCCCGGCTGGCCAGGACGCTGGCGCTGATGGCGGGCATCTATATCTGCGCCGCGCTGCTCAGCTACACGTATTCNCGNATNATGGTCCACATTGCCCAGACGGCNACCCATACCATNCGCCGGGACCTGTTTGCCAAAATGCAGGGACTGCCTCTGAGCTANTTTGACACCCACACCCACGGCGANCTNATGAGCCGCTACACCAATGANATCGACACNCTGACCGAGATCCTGCAAAACGGCATGGTCTCCCTGATTTCCGGCGTACTGACCTTTGTGGGCGTGGTGGCGATGATGCTNTATCTCAGCCCGCTGCTGTTTCTGGTNACGGTNTTTTCTCTGGGNNTGATGCTGGTGGTCATCATGACCGTNGGCAAGCGCTCCCGCCGGTACTTNATGGCNCAGCAGAAGGANCTNGGCGAGGTCAACGGCTATATNGAGGAGATGATCGAGGGCCAGAAGGTCATCAAGGTCTTCAACCACGAGGCCAAGGCCNGNGNNGGCTTTGNNCNNCGCAANGAGNNCTACCGNCAGAGCGCCACCAACGCCCANTCCTTTGCCGGGGCCATGATGCCCGCCATGGGCAACATCAGCCATATCAACTACGCCCTGACCTGCTGNGTGGGCGCAATGCTGTCCATCGCCGTNGGGCTGGATCTGGGCNCNCTGGTGNNNTANCTCCAATANACCCGCCAGGTCAGCCAGCCCATCAGCCAGGTCAGCCAGCAGGTGAACAACATNCTGGCCGCCATTGCCGGCGCGGAGCGGGTTTTTGAGGTTATGGAGNCCGCCCCGGAGGTGGACNGCGGCAAGGTCACGCTGGTGAACGTCAGCTGCGNCGCGGACGGTTCCCTCACCGAGGCCAAAGAGCGCAGNGACGGCTGGGCCTGGAAGAAGCCGGANGGCCGGCTGGTGCCNCTCAAGGGCGANGTGCGNTTCCAGTGACGTGGTNTTCAGCTACGTGCCGGAAAAGACCATCCTCCANGGCATTTCCCTCTANGCCAANCCGGGGCAGAAGATNGCCTTCGTNGGCTCCACCGGCGCGGGNAAGACCACCATTACCAACCTCATCAACCGGTTTTANGAGATTGACAGCGGNCTGATCACNTATGACGGCATNGACGTCAAGGACATCAGCAAGGAGAGNCTCCGCCGCTCCCTGGGCATCGTGCTCCAGGACACCCANCTTTTNACCGGCACCATCGCCGACAANATCCGNTACGGNAAGCTGGACGCCACCGACGAGGAGGTCCGCTCCGCCGCCAGGCTGGCTAACGCGGACACCTTCATCAGCCACCTGCCGGACGGCTACGACACCTGGATCACCGGCGACGGCGGCAGCCTCAGCCAGGGAGAACGGCAGCTGCTGGCCATTGCCCGGGCCGCCGTGGCGGACCCGCCGGTGCTGATTCTGGACGAGGCCACCAGTTCTATCGATACCCGGACGGAGAAGCTTATCGAGCGGGGCATGGACCAGCTGATGGCGGACCGCACCGTATTTGTTATTGCCCACCGGTTGTCCACCGTCCGCAACTCCCGGGCCATCATGGTTCTGGAGCAGGGCGAAATTATTGAGCGGGGCGACCACGACGACCTCATTGCCCAAGGCGGCAAGTACTATCAGCTTTACACCGGACAGGCGGAGCTGAGCTAGGCGTATATTCTTTTTCTTAAAGAAAAAGAATCAAAAACAACTTTTAGGGCAAAACTTTGTTTTGCCCGGTGTGTTGCGATGGAGTTGTAATTGCAACAGCCTAATGATCCGGAATATGGTATAATATCATAACCCTTATGAAAAGCAATATGACAGAAAGGAGCTATTACGATGAAATACGTTTGCGACGTCTGCGGCTACGAGTACGATGAGGCCCTGGGCGATCCCGACCACGGCATTGCCCCCGGCACCAAGTGGGAGGATCTCCCCGAGGATTTTGAGTGCCCCCTGTGCGGCGTAGGCAAGGATCAGTTCTCCGCCGCCTGACGACTGCTGAAAATGTGGGAAGCCCCCATGCCTGCGCTCTCCGGACGCGGGCACGGGGGCTTTCACTATCGCAGCAGAATACGGGCGCCGCCCGGATAGGCCAAAACCTCCCCGATGCGCTGGGCGCTGGGGACGCAGGGCGTCAGGGCCGCGAGCAGCTCGTCCGCGTCGGCGGGATCGACCGCGATCAGCAGTCCGCCGGCGGTCTGGGGGTCGAAGAGTACGTCCTGGAGATGCAGGGGCGTGTCGCCCACGTCCACGGAGGGCTCGGCGAAGGTACGGTTGCGGTACATGCCCTCCGGCAGGACGCCTATTTTCGCCAGCTCCGCCGCCTCCTCGATGATGTCTACGCGGTCCACATGGACCACCGCCTGGGCCTCGCTGCCCTGAGCCATTTCCAGCAGATGGCCCATGAGGGAGAAACCGGTGACGTCGGTGCAGGCGTGGACACGGAAGTTGACCATCACATCCCGGGCGGCCTTGTTGAGGGTGGTCATCAAACGGTAGGCCAGTTCCATCCCTGACTGAGAGGCCAGTTCCCCCTTGTGGGCGGTGGACAGGATGCCGATGCCCAGGGGCTTGGTCAGCAGCAGCACGTCTCCGGGCCTTGCGCCGCTGTTGGTCAGGATCTTGTCCGGGTGGACGAAGCCCGTGACGGCCAGGCCGTACTTGGGCTCCTCGTCGAAGATGCTGTGGCCGCCGGTGATGAGGCAGCCCGCCTCGTAGACCTTGTCATAGCCGCCCCGCAGCATCTGGTGGACGGCCTCGCCGGGCATATCCTTGGGCACGCACATCAGGTTCAGCGCCAGCTTGGGCTCGCCGCCCATAGCGTATACGTCGCTGAGGGCGTTGGTGGCCGCGATCTGGCCGAAAAGATAGGGGTCGTCCGCAATAGGCGGGAAAAAGTCCACCGTCTGCACCAGGGCCAGCTCGTCGGAAATTTTATAGACAGAAGCGTCGTCGCTTTTGTCGAAGCCCACCAGCAGATTGGGGTCGTTGTGGACCTGGATGCCGTCCAGCAGCTGCGCCAGTACGCCGGCTCCCACTTTCGCGCCGCAGCCGGCGCATTTTGCCAGCTTGGTCAGCTTTACTTCGTTTTCCATCGTTTTCCTCTCTTCCTATTTTAAGAGCCTATCCGCCAATAGTCCGCACACAGCCGTTAGGCCGCCAGTGGCGGCCCCAGGCCTATAACGGGCCAGTGGCCCGTATACGGCTTGCCTGCATCTTTTCCGCCAAACTTCGTTGCTTTTCTTGCCGGGCGACAAGCCCGCCTGCGGAAAAGCGTCTCGCCTGGCGAAAAATCTGACGGCGCAATCTGCGCACGTCCTATTTACGGATAGGCTCTAAGCCAGATGAAGCAGGGC
This sequence comes from Oscillibacter sp., assembly GCA_014799845.1. Classification (GTDB taxonomy): domain Bacteria; phylum Bacillota; class Clostridia; order Oscillospirales; family Oscillospiraceae; genus Pelethomonas. Next base: position 25,736 of record JAAVHF010000006.1, read on the forward strand.
CTCCAGCACGCCGCCGCCTACGGCCAGGGCCTTGTCGGAGGCGCAGGCGCAGTGGTCCGGCTCGCACCGGGGGTCCACGTCGCCGCTCTTCATGCCCTTTGTCACGGGAACGCCGTCCGCCAGCAGGCCCCGCAGTACGCCGTCAATGGTGCAGACCATGGGCTGTCCGGCCACATATCCGGCGATATCGCCGGACTTGACCTGGTCGCCGATCTGCTTTGCGCCCTGGAAGATGCCGTCTGCCGGGGCGCGCAGGACCCGCTCGCCGGCGTAACCGCCGATCAGACCGGGGATATTCGTGTTTGGCAGGGCGGAGCCGCTGTAGATCACCCGGCCCAGGTAGTGCCCCCGCATGGTTTCCACCACCGCGTGGCAGTCCACTCCCGCCGTAAAGCCGGGGCCGGCGGCCACCACTGCCGGGGCCATGTCCATGGTGGTGCCCAGGTTGCGTTTTGCCAGGATGGCGTCCACTACCGCGTCCGGCTTCAGCGTCCGGATGCACGCGGCCTCCGGGTCCACCAGCACGGGGATGATCCCCCGCTCCAGAAGCGCGGGGACTTCCTCCGCTGCCGCGCGGCGGGCGGTGACGCCCTCTACCGTTGTTTCTCCCAGCCGTACCGCTTCGGAAAAACATACTGTGCGGCGGATAGACGTGGGCTCGGCCACCTCACAGACGACCACCCGCATTCTGGCGCGGTACAGCCGCAGGGCGGTTCCGGTCGCCAGGTCGCCGCCGCCCCGGATTACAACAAACATTCCCAGATTCCTCCTCTCAGTGATCCGGCGAAGACTGGCCGGGACGATAACGCCGCCAGACGCCGTGCCTCCGCCATGGCGGAGGCCGTCTCCGCCTGGTTGATAAAAACAAGGTCCCCCAGACCCTCCGCGGCCAGAGAAACTGCCAGGTTTTCCGCTGTCACCGGGTCTTCCGGGAAAGCGCCCGTCAATTGGCAGAACCGCTCCCAGCGATGGACCGTCTCCCGGATGGGCCGTCCAAAGCCGGACGCGCCGGCCACGGCCACCGTCAGCCCTGCGCAGGCCGGGATGACGGGCTCGTGGGGCAGGTGGGCCTTGAACGGGAGCCGTTTGGAGCCGTCCGCCTCCACCAGCACGTAGTCCGCCCGTGCCGCCAGCGTCTTGACAGGCAGCGCCGGAGCGGTCAGTTTTCCCTCCGCCGACGGAGCTCCCAGGCAGACGCAGCGGTGAGCGGACAGGGCGGCGGACAGCTCGTCCTCTCCGGCGGCGTTCAGTACGGGCAGATGTTCCGGCGGTAAAATATGCGTGGTGGTCGTGCAGATCACGGTTCCCTTGGCGGCAAGCTCCCGGGCCAGCGAATACATGGCCGTCGTTTTGCCGCCGCCGCCGATCAGCGCTGTTACGCCGGGCCGGACGCCCAGCAGTTCCCATAGCTCCATGGCGCTGCCTCGCTTTCGTTATTCTGGAATCAGTATAGCACATGGCCGGACATTTGTAAACAAAATGGTTTCGCCCGGCTGGGACGAATCAGCCGGACGGAACCACTGACGGCCTGCGCCTGTATTACTTTTGCTTTACCGCGTCATAAAGGCTGTCCGCCAGAGCCGCGAAATCCTCCAGCCCCAACGCCTCTCCCCGGACGGTGGGAGACAGGCCGCACCGGACCACCGCCGCCGTTACGCTGTCCTTTCCCAGTTGGGAGCCGAAGGCGGTGCATAACGAATTGCACAGGGTTTTCCGCCGCAGGGCGAAAGCGCCCTTCACCGTCCGGAAGAAGAATTCTTCTCCGCAGGCGGTGGAGACTGCCGGTTCCTTCCGCACCTGACAGCGGATCACGGAGGAGGTGACCTTCGGCGCGGGCAGGAAGCATTCCGGCGGCACGTCAAACAGGATCTCCGGCCGGGTGTGGTACTGCATGTATACAGACAGCGCGCCATAGTCCCCGGTACCCGGCTTTGCCGCCAGCCGCAGGGCGACTTCCCGCTGGACCATGACCGTAATGGTTTCAAACCGTCTGGCTTCCACCAAAGCTCCCAGAATGGGGGACGCCACGTTATAGGGCAGGTTGGCGCAGACCAGGGGCGTCAGTCCCGGGAATTGCTCATCCACCAGCCGGGGGATATCCAGCTTCAGAATGTCCCCGGAGATCAGGGTGAAATTCTCCGACCCGGCCATGGTTTCCGCCAGCACCGGCGGCAAGGCTGGGTCCAGCTCCACGGAAACCACTTTACCGGCACGGCGGCACAGTTCCCGGGTCAGGCATCCGATGCCGGGGCCGATCTCCAGCACGCCGCAGGTCCCGTCCCCGCCGCCTGCGGCGGCGATATCCCGGGGCACCCAATCGGCAATGAGGAAATTCTGTCCCATGGATTTGGAAAAGCGGAAACCGTGGCGGCTCAGCAGCGCCTTGACTTCGTGAATGTCGCAGAGATTCATGGCATATCCCCCTCGGTGACTTCTTTATCGGTAATGCAGCAGATTTTTTCAATTCAGGCAGCGCTTTTTCCCGCGCCGTGATATAATGCCCCGGAGAATAAACAGGAAGGTGAACCTGTCATGCCGGAGCCGGTGAAAGCAAGCTTTCCGGCTGCCGGTGTCTTTCTACCTACCTTGACATGAAAACCTGAAAAAGTCAAGCCCGAACTGGAAAGAATCCGGAAAATACCACAGAGAAATTTCCTCGGAATTCGGAGGAGGCCGGTTATTCTGAAACGTCCGGTCAATTGCTGTAATTGCCGCATACGAGGCTTTTTATGCCAACTATGGCAGATTCTGCTGACAGCAACAGCCGGTTGCTTGCCTGCTGGGGATGATTATGCTACAATGAAGCCGAGGTGATTTGTATGCAGACAAAAGATGTCATAGCTCAATTAAGAGAAAAAATGGGATTGACGCAGGAAGAACTCGCGCGGAGGACGTTTGTAACCAGACAGGCTGTTTCACGCTGGGAGACAGGGGAAACAACGCCAAACGCGGAGACATTGAAGCTGCTTTCAAAAATATTCAATGTCACGATCAATACGCTGCTGGGCTCTCCGCACACCCTGATCTGTCAGTGCTGCGGAATGCCGCTGGACGATACGTCGGTCAGCAGGGAGCCCGATGGCGGCTTTAACGAAGAGTACTGCAAGTGGTGCTATACGGATGGTAAATTCGTCTATACGGATCTTAACCAGCTGATGGACTTCCTGGTGGGCCACATGGCGAACGAACAGTGGTCCGGCGAACAGGTGCGCGCGTTTTTGGGAGAGCAGCTGCCCAAACTGAAGCATTGGAGCAGGGAAAACAGTCCGGACGAGTAAATCATGCGGCGGGACTTTTGCGGTCCTGCAATACATAGACGGTCATACGATTCTGTTTTGCTATCCGCGGCGTTACTGCGCCTGCGTCAAAAGAGTTCCCGGGCAGTTATCCAGAACGGATAACTGCCCGGTTTGCTGTCCAAATCCTTATCTGCCGCTCATATTCCGGAAAAAATCGCGCAAACTATTTCCACAGACCGGGCGATGCCCGGGATTTCAGTTTCGGAGGCGAGATCATGCAGAAACGATTGGGGCGGCAGACCGTCGCTCTGGAACAACCGCCCGTGATCCTCTCCCACGCCGCCGTGGGCGGCAAGCAGGAGGGGGAAGGGCCTCTGGCCGACTACTTCGACCATTTGAGCGAGGACAGCTTCTTCGGCGAGAAAACCTGGGAAAAGGCGGAGAGCGCCATGCAGAAGCTGGCGCTGGGCAAGGCACTGGAGAAGGCGACGCTGTCCCCGGGGGATCTGGACTATATTTTTGCCGGGGACCTGCTGAACCAGTGTATCGGCACGTCCTTCGGCTTGCGGGACTTCGGGATTCCCTTCTATGGCCTGTACGGGGCCTGCTCCACGATGGGGGAATCTCTGGCGCTGGCGTCCCTGGTGATTGCCGGCGGCTTCGCGCAAAAGGCGGGGGCCATGACGTCCAGCCATTTCTGTACCGCCGAGCGGCAGTACCGTATGCCGGTGCCCTACGGCAACCAGAGGACCCCTACCGCCCAGTGGACCGCCACGGCGTCCGGCTGCGTGATCCTGGGGGCAGAGGGGGATGGGCCGAGGATCACCGCCGTCACCTGCGGTAAGATCGTGGATAAGGGCATCTGCGACGCCAACAATATGGGGGCGGCCATGGCTCCGGCGGCGTACGACACTCTCTCCGCCCACTTCCAGGCCACGGGCACCGGTCCGCAGGACTACGACCTGGTCCTCACCGGCGACCTGGGGGTTTTAGGGCACCGGATCGTGACGGAGTTCTTCCAGCAGGACGGTGTGGACATGAGCAGGAACTACAAGGACTGCGGCATGCTGCTCTACGATATCCAGAAGCAGGATATGCACGCGGGGGCCAGTGGCTGCGGGTGTTCGGCGTCGGTGCTGTGCGGGTATCTGCTGCGGCAGATGGAGGAGAATCGTCTGCATAAGATCCTGTTTGCGCCCACCGGAGCGCTGCTGTCGCCCACGTCCAGCTTCCAGGGGGAGAGCATCCCGTCGGTCTGCCACGCGCTGACCATTGAGAAACCGTAAGCGAAACGCGGTTTCGCGGCAAAAAGCTTTTCTTTTTGATACTTTTTCTTTTAAGAAAAAGTATGTATGCCTAAAAAGGAGGAGGACCTATGTATGCAGTATCTGAACGCGTTCCTGTGCGGCGGCATCCTATGTGCCATCGGGCAGATTTTCATCGACAAAACCCAGCTGACCCCTGCCCGTATTCTGACGGGGTATGTGGTGACCGGCGTGTTTTTGGAGGCCATCGGTGTGTACGGNCCCATTGCGGACTGGGGCGGTGCGGGCGCGACAGTGCCCCTGACGGGCTTTGGCTCTAANCTGGCCAANGGNGTGGCCAAGGCNGTGGGNGAGAAGGGCTGGCTGGGCGTGATGACCGGCGGGCTCACCGCCACGGCGGGGGGCATTGCGGCGGCGGTGCTGTTTTCCTTCCTGGCCGCGCTGGTGTTCANGCCCGGGGAAAAACGATAAGCGGGAGCGGGCGTCTGCCCGCTCCTTCGCTTGCTATATNANNCGGAGAGTATCCAGTATCCTGCNCTCCCGNTTCCGGACAAATTCAAACAGCTTGCGGGCATCCTCNGCGCAGAGAATNTCCTGTATGCCATCAAAGTAAGAAACAAAAAGCAATTCGATACATTCCATCACGCAGGGCACNGCGGATATTTCTGCCGGGGATAGTTCCANCCTGGATGTGTATCCTGCGAAANCATCCCGCACAAAGGAAAACCACTGCTCNTCNGTGACCNGTAATTTCTCCTCTTCTGACAACAGGCCAAGCAGAAAATAGCATAGATCGAAAATACGGATATTTTTCTGGCTCAGGTCAAAATCAATATAACCGGAAAATTTTCCATCCCAAAAAAGAAAATTGCCAAAATGAATGTCCCTGTGGATCAGCTGTACCGGAAGTTCATCGTATACCGCCGCCAGCCTGGATACGATGGTTTCGTATTCGTCCTTTTTCACATACTTCCAACCGCTGTCTTCCAATCCTTTTCTGATCCACCCATTCATTTCATCCAGCAGGCTGTTGTTCCAGAAGTCAAGCTTATCTTCACATTTTTTGAAAGCAATATGCAACCGTGCAATGATTTCCCCCATTGCGGCTGCGTTGTCCGCTATATGCCTGTGATCCGCAAGACTGCTGCCGGGAAGCTTCTCGGCCAGGAAATAGAATGTACCTTTTTCCGCTGCGTACTGCCGCCCGTCACTTGTGGGGACGGCCTTTCCAACAGGAATCTGCATTCCGCACAATATATCCGCAATTTTCGAATTTCTCTCCAGCATTTCCAGGTCCTGATAAACTTTTAGCACATGATTTTCACCCACCTGCCAGACAGTATTATAAATTTGCCGTACAGTCTCGCCCTGCAATCCCCAGTGGGAGAGGATTTCTGGAATTTCAGCGGCTATTGTCATGTATGTCCTCCTTTTCTTGAGTACGATTCTCCGAATGCTTGATTCTGACAGGTTATATTTGGGGGCCAGATGCCGGGTACTCATCCCCAATAAATACTTGGAGTAGATGTGAGCATCCCGCTTTTCCAGTTCCATCCTGTAGTCGGTGACAGATGTCTTTGATCTGTTTTTGGTGGGGATATACAGGTATTCTCCCTGCACATAATTCTGTATGGACTGAACCAGCTCCGCAGGCAGCACCCGGTCTGCATTCAGATATCTCATGGCGTCACCTCCTGTTCGCGACTCAGACTGATTCTATCACAGATTGGTGATCTGTTTCCGCTTAACTTTTACTCTGAAAAAAATATAAACGCTGAAAAGGGTCTTGACAAATACCCCTGGGGGGTATATACTGAACACAGTCAAAATACCCCTGGGAGGTATTCAGGATGGGTGAATGCTGTCACTGCGATAAAAAGCGCGTCCGCAGCGAGGAGGAACTGAAAAGTCTCTCCAACCGTCTCTGTCGGATCGAGGGGCAGGTGCGGGGACTGAGGGAGATGCTGAATAAGGACGTATATTGCCCGGATATTCTGGTCCAGGTCTCCGCTGTCAGGGCCGCGCTCAATAGCTTCAGTAAGGAGCTGCTCAGCGAGCATGTGCGCACCTGCGTAGCGGATGGCATCCGGCAGGGGGATGACGAAGTGATTGACGAGCTGGTGTGTGTGCTGCAAAAGCTATTGAAATAAGCGAGGAGGTTCACAATATGAAACAGACCTTTAACGTGACCGGCATGACCTGTTCCGCCTGTTCCGCCCATGTGGAAAAGGCGGTGAGCAGGGTGGAGGGCGTGGTTGCCGTCAGTGTGAACCTGCTGTCCAACAGTATGCAGGTGGACTATGACGAGGCCGTCGTCCTGGCGGATGAGATCATTGCCGCCGTTGTGGCCTCCGGCTATGGCGCGTCCCTGCCGCAGAAGGCGGGAGGCAAGGCCGCCTCACCCCAGCGGGAGGACGCCATGGCCGGGGAGCTGAAGCAGATGAAGCACCGTCTGGTGTGGTCCTTTGTTTTCCTGATCCCGCTTTTCTACATTTCCATGGGCCATATGATGGGCGCGCCGCTGCCGGGATTCCTGGTGGGCATGGAAAACGCGCTGGCGTTTGCCTTTACCCAGCTGCTGTTGACGCTGCCTATTATGTACCTCAATGACAAGTACTATAAGGTGGGCTTCAAGACCCTGTTCCACGGCGCGCCCAATATGGATTCGCTGATTGCCGTGGGGTCCATTGCCGCCGTGATCTACGGCGTGTTCGCCATCTATCAGATTGGTTTCGGTTTTGGACACGGGGACATGGCGCTGGTGGAGAAGTACCACATGGACCTGTACTTTGAATCCGCGGGCATGATCCTGACCCTTATCACCCTGGGTAAATTCCTGGAAACCCGCTCCAAGGGCAAGACCAGCGAGGCCATTACCCGCCTGATGGACCTGGCTCCCAAGACCGCCAGCGTCCTGCGGGACGGCGTGGAGGTGGAGATTCCGGTGGAGGACGTCCAGGTGGGCGACCGGATCGTGGTCCGGCCCGGACAGTCCGTTCCGGTGGACGGGGTGATCGTGGAGGGGGCCTCCGCCGTGGACGAGAGCGCCCTCACCGGCGAGAGCCTGCCTGTGGATAAGAGTGTGGGGGACAAGGTTGCCGCCGCGTCCATCAACAAGTCCGGCTCCTTTACCTTTGAGGCCCTGCGGGTGGGAGAGGACACCACTCTGGCCCAGATGATCCGGCTGGTGGATGAGGCGTCCGGCTCCAAGGCCCCTATCGCCAAGCTGGCGGACAAGGTGGCGGGGGTATTTGTCCCCGTGGTCATGGTGATTGCCGCCATTACCGCTGTGGTGTGGCTGGCGGCGACCCATTCCGTTACCAGCGCGCTGACTGCGGGAGTGGCGGTGCTGGTGATCTCCTGCCCCTGCGCACTGGGGCTGGCAACCCCGGTTGCCATTATGGTGGGTACCGGCAAGGGAGCGGAAAACGGCATTCTGGTGAAGTCCGCCGAGGCGCTGGAGACGCTGCACACCATCGATACTGTGGTCCTGGACAAAACCGGGACCCTCACCCAGGGCAAGCCCAGGGTGACGGATATACTTCCCGCTGAGGGGCTGACGGAGAACGCCCTGCTGGGCCTTGCTTCCTGTCTGGAAGCCCCCTCGGAGCATCCTCTTGGCGCGGCTATCGTGGAGGAGGCTGCGTACCGCCGGCTGCCCCACCAGCCGGTGGAGGGCTTTGAGGCCGTCCACGGGCGGGGCGTGAAGGCTGCGCTGGGCGGACATGCCTGCCTGGCAGGGAACCGCGCCATGATGGAGGAGGCGGGGGTGGATCTCACTTCCTGGCTCCCCAGGGCGGAAGCACTGGCGAATCAAGGAAAAACGCCTCTCTATTTTGCCAAGGATACCACTATGCTAGGCGTCATCGCCGTGGCCGATACGCCCAAGCCCACCAGTAAGGACGCGGTCGCCGCGTTCCGCAGTCTGGGTATCGACGTTATCATGCTTACCGGCGACAACCGCCGGACGGCGGACGCCATCGGGCGGGAACTGGGTGTGACGGAGGTCATGGCGGAGGTCCTGCCTCAGGATAAGGAGCGGAAGATATCCGATCTGCAAAGCCGGGGCAAGAA
>JAAVHF010000007.1 GCA_014799845.1 Oscillibacter sp.
CAGAATACCTATCAGAACGTCTTGAAGAAGCCTTTTGTGGCATGGTATTACACAGAGGCAAACGTGGCAATATCACGGGAGATAAAGCATTGCTACTCACTCTATGCCTCTGTCGCTGCTTCGGGTATCAATGTGATGAAAGCTTCGATGGATGAAAAGCTCAATCTTGTACTGACTCTGAAAACATCCATTGACCGTGCCAGATACATTATCGACAACGCCAATCTATACTGTTACCTGATAACTGATTGTGGTTGGAAGCCTGATTATATCTGGGAAATCCTAACCTCAGATGTAAAAGATGAGATAGTAAAAGTTGTAATCAATAAATGGAACAAAGGATATGAAAATTAGACACTTCACTACCATAATATGTAGTATGGCTCTATTTGCAATACCAATCATAGCCAACGCTAAAAAGACACCTTCTATCCATGACGACCAAAAAGAAAAGCAATGGACTTCAATGGAGAATGGACCTTGGGACTTTGCTCCCGACTGGTACTATTATTTTCTCCATCAGAATTACTCCAGAGCAGAAATGTACTGGAAGTGGGCCGGTATCAAATCCGGCTATCGCGTGAGATTCAAAGAGGAAAAATCGAATATCAAACGCATTATGCCTGTTCGAGTTACAGCCGAGGAAACTCAGCGTCAGAAGCTCACTCAGGTTGAGAAGGAGCGCGCCTATGTCGAGGAACTTTACAAAGAGGAGTTGCTACGCGAGGCCGACCGAACGGTTGATTTGACTTATGCAACATACAAGGATGAGTTCAATAGAATGCAGAATTGTATCTCAGATGGTCTGCTCTATTGCCTTCATAAGAGTGACGGTAAACTCCAGTATCAGGTGGATGAAATCTCCAGAGTCAATGAGTTTCTTTGTACCGATATTGCATACATCCATAAGACAGGTGTCGGCTATGAGCTTGAAAATGCCAAGCGACAGCAAGCCTACGAGGATGCAAAGAAACGAATGGGCGAACTCGTAAGTCGAACCGCAAGGCTATGTGCCGTGGCAGCTACTCATTACTAATTTACCAATCATAAACTTACATTTTTTACAATGACTTTATTAAGCATACTATGCACAATGGGGCTTCCGGCCATTGACGACAGCCTTGATAAGTTGCTCGTGGCAATGGAAACGTTCCCGAATGTCGCGGTACTGGGGGATGCCGTAGGTCTTGCCCGAATTATCGGTCTATGCCTTGCCCTGTGCGTTGGCTCATACGAGTGCTGGATGATGATGCTCGGGCGTCGAGGTATGGATGTTATGAAATTACTCCGTATCATCGGTATCTCTATCTGTATATCCTCTTCGTCATGGATCTGTTCGGCTTTGCAGACTCCCGGCAAAGGGCTTGAAGCCGCTACCAAAGCAATGGCTCAGGCTAAAAACAAGGAAGTTGCCGCCTTTGAGCTGAAAGTGGCACAGAAACAGGGCGAATATCTTGAACGTCTCCGTGCTGTTCAGGACTCAATCGCAACCGCACAACAGGTTGCTGCTATCGGTGAAGACGCAAACTGGTGGGATAAGCTCATCTACAATGTCGAAAATCTCGGTACGACTATCAACAACTATGCTCAACGAGCCGCAGTTGCCGCAGAAACAAAGGTCAGCGAATGGATTAACGATGTAATCCGGTTTGTCGGTGAGTTGGTCTTTCAGATGTCATATTACGGCATACTTGTGGCTCAGAGGATATTCCTCGCCATAATGATGATATTCTGCCCGATAATGTTCGCTCTATCCCTTGCTCCACCATGGAACTCCGCATGGAGTCAATGGATGTCGAAGTATCTCTCCCTTACGTTATGGGGCTTCGTGACCTATATGTGCCTCTACTACATTGACTTCATCCTCCTTTACAATCTCCAGCAGGATATGACCGCTTATCAGCATTTGCTGACCGGTTCTGTAAACTCATGGTCACAGATTGGAGCACTTGGTCTTCAGGGTATCGGCTCAAACTGTATGTACGCTATGGGGATGCTCGTGGGTGCCTATATCGTGCGCTTCGTTCCTGAAGTATCATCTTGGCTCATTCCCGGTGGTGTGAGCAGTGGCGCGGCAGCTCCGGCAGGTGCATTCGCAATGGGCGTTGCACAGACAGGCGCATCAGTTGCCACCGCTCCTATCAAAGCTGTAATGTAAACCAATCTTTCACAAATCAATATGCTAATTCAATCTTTAGAACAAAAGACAAGACTTGCAATGATGACGGTGCTTGCCGCTGTTGGCGGCTGCGCCCTCATTTGCGGGTTCACCGTCTGGCGATGCCTCTCGATGGTCAGTGAGGAACGTCAGCAGATATATGTGCTTGACGGTGATATTCCTTTCCTCGCTGACCGCGCTCGTCTTGAAGCCAACTTTCTTATGGAAGCCCGGGCACATATTCAACTGTTCCACCAATATGTTTACTATCTTTACATTGTGTAAGTTATAGGAATGAATAAGAATGTAAATACATTGATGATATGGTATTTAATCTTGATTATAATTTCTGATTTGATTCCTTTGTTCCCTGCTGATAGGCTTATTTTGTTACTTTGGTTGCTACTTGTTTGTTACTTTTGAAAATATTTTGTAATTTTGTATTCAGGAAATGCCCATATAGTAACAAATATAATTCGCATGAATCCCTCCAAGGCAAGAATAAACCTGAAATACAAAGAGATAGACGGAGACCGAAAGTCCCTCTATCTTGACTATTACAGTAACGGAAAACGTATCCGCGAGACCCTGCGGTTGTATTTGTTACCCGAGACAAGCCGTAAAGCGAAAGCCGGGAACAGGGCTGTAATGCAAAAAGCGATGGAGATTCAACATCGCAGAATGGATGAACTGACCGCCTCGGAGAAAGAAGTGGAGATTGAGACATCTTTGCCGAAGGTTCCACTTGCAAAGGTAATCAAAGATTATCATGCTTTAAGACTGGAGCGTGGTGATAAATCTACGGCAAGCAATATAATGGGGATGTCAAGGGCTGTTACAGCATATCGAGGCGAGGATGTTATGCTGTCGGATGTGGATGTCACCTTTTGCGATGGTTTGGTTGATTTTCTCCGCTATGATTATCACAGCGTACACGGCAAACTGAAAATGACAACTGCGAGGTCGTATATCTATCTTTTCAGCGGCGCATTGAACATGGCTGTTGAAAAGGGTTATCTCAAACGGAATCCTCTTTTCTTCGTAAAAATCCATGACCGCATAACACGTGAACGTCCCCAGAAGCAGTTTCTTTCGGTCGAGGAAGTCAAGTTGCTGATGGAAACACAGTGTCCTGTTATATCCCGTCCTCAGGTAAAACAGGCATACCTCTTTTCCATCTTCACAGGACTGATTGCATACGATATTGAAAATTTAAGATGGAAAGACCTGAAGACCTTTCCGTATGGCAAGATGTCGGTATGGTGCAGCTCCCGTAAGATATTCATTCCCCTTTCGTCAAACGCCTTGCGCTGGCTGCCTCAGACCACCAACCACCGGGGTCTGATATTCAAGGGATTGCCGAAAGAGACTGAGATAAACAATATATTGAAACTATGGCAGAGGAAAGCCGGGATTGAGAAACGTCTGAATTTTTCTCTTGCAAGAAATACATTCGCATTCCTCATACTCTCCACAGGTGCGGAGGTTGCCACCTTCTGCTCCCTGATGGGTATTTCGTCAAAAACGGCGAAAGCCTATCTCGGCATGGTTAACCGCCAACCTGCATCTATGGATGAAAAACTGAAATGTCTGCAACTTGATTAAATCTCCCATATTATGGCACGACCAAAGAAAACAGTAAAGGCTAAAGAACCTGTGAGAATCCGCTTCAAGGAATTGAAGAACGGCAACAAGTCGATCTATCTTGACATATACCGCGACGGCAAACGCACATACGAATTTCTGAAACTCTACGTCGTGCCTGAACTTGATTCTGCAAGCCGGGCATTGAACGAGCATAATCTCGCACTTGCCAACAAGGTGAAGGCTGACCGCATCATACAGTTAACCAACAACGAGAAAGGCGTTACAAACTCCATGCTTCACTCACGGTTGAAACTGATTGACCTTATCAATATGTATGAGCAATGGATTAAGGACAACGGTAAGAGTATGGGCCCGTCAGGACTGGCAAGCCTTAGGAAAGCAGTGACGCAGTTCCGTGGGGATGGCGTGACATTGAAGCAGGTTGATAAGACCTACTGCATCGAGTTTATCAACTATCTCCGGAACGACTATAAGTCACGGATGAAAAGACCGCTTTCCACCAACAGCATAGCATCTTATTCCGCTGCTCTGAGCGCTACTTTCAACTGGGCTGTGCGCCATGATTATATCAAGGAGAATCCTTTTGACAAACTTTCCTCTAACGACCGCGTGTATCATGTCGAGAGCCAGCGCGACTATCTGGAGATTGACGAGCTGAAACGCCTGATCGCCACTGAATGCCCCACACGTCAGTCCGTAAAACAGGCATTTCTGTTTTCCTGTTACTGCGGACTCCGAACAAGCGACATCCGTGCACTCCGATGGGGACAGATCCATAAGGACGGCGACCAGTGGCGAGTGTCGGTTGTTATGAAGAAAACCGCCACACCGATTTATCTCCCCCTTTCGTCACAGGCTATGAAATGGTTGCCGGAGCGTGGCGATGCCTCAGATGATGACAAGGTTTTCAGTCTGCCAACGACAAGCCGTGTCAGCATTATTCTCGGCAACTGGGCGAAAGCAGCTAATGTGAAGAAAGAAATCACTTTCCACGTGAGTCGCCATACATTCGCTACCCTTATGTTGACGCTTGATGTAGACCTCTACACGACAAGCAAGCTATTAGGGCACAAGAATATAGCCACAACGCAAATCTACGCGAAAATCATCGACCAAAAGAAAGATGATGCTGTAAATCGTGTGGACGAGATTTTCAAGTAGATCTTTTCTATCCCCTTGTATTTCCGAACTCGCTTCAAAATAACTCACTACATAGCTCAAATCCAAAGTAACCATCTGATATGCAAACCAAAGTTTATGTTGTTTCCGAACCTCCCCTTGTCGATTTCATTATGAATAACGACATCGAAGGCTTCAAAACATATCTCAACGAATCCAAAGAAAACGAGGATTACATCTTATTTTGTGATCCGGAATATTTCGAAACCGAGGCAGAAGCACTCGCTTTCTGTTGTGGCATTGGCTACGACTCTGATGAACGTGCTACTCCTGAACGGTTTCCACTCCGTTCTTGTGAGCAAGACGATCTTCCATTTATCGAGGCTATCGAAAACTATTGAGAGGTTAAATTTGACTTTAGTGTGCAAGATCTTGACAGTCTTGCACATTAATTTTGCGTCTTATCCCATAATCTCAGAATTTTTTTGTAACTTTGCATTTTAATATACGCGCACGCGCAGACAAAAGACCGCCCAATGTAAGTAGAACTTATATTAAACATATTAAAGGAACTTCCTTGTAGTCGTAAAAGGTTTGGTCGCCTGTCTGCCTACTTGGAAGTTTTCTTGTTTATAATGGCTGATGTACTCTCAAAAGAACAACGCAGCAAATGTATGTCTCACATACGAAGCAAGGACACCAAACCCGAAGTTTTGGTGCGTCGCTTTTTGTTTGCTCACGGGTTTCGTTTCCGACTTCATCGAAAAGATCTTCCCGGGAAACCTGACATCGTCCTTTCGAAATACAAGACTGTTATATTCATTAACGGGTGCTTTTGGCACGGACACCAAGACTGTAAGTATTCAACTATTCCTGAAACAAATCGCGAATTTTGGGAGAATAAAATTAAAGGTAATATTCAAAGAGATAAAGAGACCTATTCTCAACTTGCCGAACTTGGATGGAATGTCATTGAGATATGGCAGTGCCAACTGAAACCGAAGACAAAAGACCGCACGCTTCAAAATCTGATAACGGAACTTAAAAAATGAGTAAAGATAGATTGACATTTACGCTTATGGATATGGGATATAAAAAAGCCGGTCCCGTTCAAATATTTGATGAGCGTACTTGCTACAATGAGGTCAACGAAAACGGAGACCCCATTGTAATTCCTTTTTCTGCGCAACTGGCTATAGTAACGCATGCGTTGATGCTTAAAGACACTCGACACGGGGATATATACCAAGCAAAGGCAGACCAACTTATTGACGCATGGACAAATTCCACCCTTCCTGATAGACTTAATATAGATTGCTCATTTGCATGTGAGCCTCTAAGTCCTTTTCAACGCTCGCTTTTTGACGATCTAAACGATGTTCCGTTTCCCGGACCGAAAAATCCAAAGTTTACATTCATTGACCTATTTGCCGGAGTTGGCGGTTTCCGCATGGCTTTTCAAAATCTCGGCGGTCAATGCGTATTTTCTTCAGAATGGGATGCCCAAGCACAGAAAACGTACTTTGCCAACTATGGCGAAGTTCCATTTGGTGATATTACGTCAGAACAAACAAAGCAGTTTATTCCTGATAATTTCGACATATTATGTGCCGGTTTCCCTTGTCAAGCATTTTCCCTTGCCGGGAAGCGACTTGGATTTGAAGAAACCAGAGGGACATTATTTTTTGATGTTGCAGAAATCCTTCGCCGCAAACAGCCTAAGGCATTTTTCCTTGAAAATGTGAAAGGCCTTGCAATTCATGATAAAGGCAAAACGCTCAAGACTATCCTTAATACTCTTGATGAAATCGGTTACACTGTCGTACCCCCACAAATTGTTAATGCGATGTACTTTGGTGTACCGCAGCATCGTGAAAGAATATATATTGTCGGGTTTAGAAAAGATCTTGGGATTAAGCCCGAAGACTTTTCTTATCCAGAGCAAAAAGAAGTAACCAAACACTTTATTGATATTCGGGAAAAAGACCCGGTTCCTTCCAAGTATTATCTATCAACAACCTATGTTGATACTCTTGTACGACATAAGGCTCGCCATGAGAGCAAAGGTAACGGCTTCGGGTATGCGATTGTTGGCGATAACGAGGTGGCAAATGCAATCGTAGTCGGAGGTATGGGGCGAGAGCGTAACATTGTTATTGACACGCGCCAAACCGATCTAACACCTACCACACGCATAAAAGGAGAATATAATAAAGACGGTTGGCGTCGTATGACCCCACGGGAATGGGGAGCTTTACAAGGCTATCCTGTATATGATAACGGAGACGGCTCACCTGTTTTTCAAATCCCTGTTGCTGATGCGTCCGCTTATAAACAATTCGGTAATTCGGTGGCAGTTCCCGCCATTCAGGCAACAGCACAGCAGTTACTTAATGTTTTATCCGACAAAAAAATAATTACCTTATGAGCGAATACAAAGAAATTAACGGTAATGTTGGCGAGTGGAGCGAAATATATACTCTGCTTAAACTTCTTGGCGAGGGCAAAGTATATGCCGGCGACCAAAATCTTGAAAAAATCAAGAACTTGGTATACCCAATCGTTATGATTATTCGCTCTGAGAAAGAGGGGGTATTTGACTACAAGGTAATTAATGCCGATATTGTAATACAGACATCAGAAGGCGAAGAGCTTTTACGCCTCCCGGCATCGAAGTTCCTTACAGAAGCTGAAGCATTATTAAAGGCGATAAATGAGAAACCTGCCGGGGCTCGTTCATTTCCAGTTGCTCGCACTCAGGCTTTTATGGATAAGATATATTGTTCTTCTCTAAAAGCAAGCTCTTCTGACAAGACTGATATACATATAGTCCTTCATGATCAACGTACCAAGATAAATAATGACATGGGGTTCAGTATCAAGTCACAGTTAGGAGGCGACTCAACTTTGTTGAATGCCAGTGGCGCAACAAATTTTGTTTATCGTATCGATGGATGTAGCTTCGACGATGAAGAAATTTTGAGGATAAACTCTATTGATACCCGCACAAAAATCATTGACCGAATTGGAGCTATAGAGCGCAAAGGTGGTCGGCTTGTATTCGACAAGGTAGATAACGATACATTCCGCCGTAATCTTGACATGATAGATCTCGGACTCGGTGCCACCATTGCTCAACTTCTTATTGAACAATTCAACACAGGTTCACGTATGTTTGATGAACTTACGGAAGCTCTTGCGCAATCCAATCCTCTTGGATTTGATGAGGCCGATGCAGTTGAAGTTTATACTTTCAAATTGAAAAAACTTCTTACATCTGCTGCTCTCGGTATGATGCCCTCAAAGAAATGGAGTGGTAAATATGATGCAAATGGAGGTTACCTCGTTGTTAAGAAAGATGGTGAAATCCTTTGCTATCACTTCTACGATCAAAACCGCTTCGAAGACTTTTTGTTTAAGAACGCATATCTTGAACGGGGTAAGACTCGCCGACATGGCTATGCCTCTCTCTACCGAGGCGAGGATGGTAATGTATATTTCAAACTCAATCTTCAAATTCGACTAAAATAAAAGGATTTTATCAACATACTTTTTATGAATATGGGAGACGTATCTTCTGCTATAATAACTTTTCTATCCAAATTTATTGAAAAAGATAATTGGAAATTTTTAGCTGCGATTACTTTTGCTTGTGTTGCAGGTATTTATTGTTATTTTCTTCCAGAATATAAGGAAGTATGGTGGCTAATTTCTATTGGCGTTTTTTGTGCTTCTATTTTGGCATTGAATTTCCTTACTTATTTAACGACCAAAATATATACTTCAATCTCTAAATATGTACGAAAGCGTAACGAAAGGATAAAATATCAGAAAAAGCAATTAGCAGAAAGGGAGTTAGCCAAGATTAATCAAGAAAAACAGAATGCTAAATTAGCTTCTGATATTTGGACCCTTGTAGAATACTTGCCCAAAGAATATATTGAAGATGCTCTTACATTTTTTGATTTACCTTTGTCCGATGGAAATCCTTTAATTAGGTACATGGCACCTGCAAAAGATCAGTGGTGCAAAGAGTATGAAATCTACAATAAAATAAGTCATGCAGAATGGCATTTTAGTTTTCATAATAATAGAATTAAGCTTTTAGAAATAGATAGGTCTTCAGGGCACTTTTTTGTTAAAATCAACAATTATTTATATAATCTTCTTAGTAATTATTCGAAGACTGGGAGATGGGAAAAAATTAAATATTCAGAAGNTGTTATTTCATAACTACTCACACATCAAGCTTCAAGACTAACTTAATGNTTATCGTAAAGCAGATTTAAAGTAGTTTGAGTATCGCTTTTTTCTGATTTTCATTTCGATATGTAGAATACTAATATAAAGAACTCCTGCTAAACGAAAATTCACTGGATCTGTAAGCAATGTCAATGATAATGTGTTGCGTATAATTATGACGGAAATGATTATAAATATTCTGCTGTCGNGGCTTAAAGAAGTCAATAATATTATCTGCACTTGTTCGGACAGTACAATACCATTCGAACAGGCGAATGTCATTGCACGATTCTATTACGACTCTCAGGACACTAATATTATTATTGACGAGGCGGAGAGGATGGCAACTGAAGATACCGGGAGACTTAGGGAGTTTGCTGTTTCCNTCAAAGAAGAAACCGCCGCGCTCCTTAATCACATGGGAAGACTTGAGGGGATAGATTTCAAGCAGATTGCCAACGACCATTCCAAGCAGTACTATTCAATATTTCAGGAAGCATCGGAACAGCTAAATCCCTATTGGAAATGGTATAGTGAGCTTAACAACCGCCTTGACTATCTCCCTCTCGGTTCAAAGGAGTATACCGAAATAGAGAAGGAATGTGAAAAGGCTAAGGCTGAACACGATACACGGCAGATTGAGGTCAAGAGACTTTATGCTGAATATGAGGAAGAGAACCAACGCGCCGGATATGTCTTTTCCCTCAAAGCCTCACACCTGTATGCCCTTGTTGCTAAAATGAACGGCATTGCCGGAAGCATTATAAACGACCTTGACCGTCTGGAGAAAGGGAACGGAGAATGAGCGATAACGTACTTTTTGAGACCTCCAAATGGCGCGATATTGTGGAACTCGGTCTGTGCATGGAGATATACGACGTATGCAACGACAGCCAGTTTGAGAACTGCACGCCGCTTGACTTTGCCAACTTCCTTAACATAAGGGAAGAGGCAAAGGCTATATCGGTTGTGCCGAAAGAGAAACTGAGGGTGTGCTATATGGTCTATGCAGTGGCGCAGAACATCTCCCCAAGAAAGGAGGCGTTGATATGGTCTGAGTTGTTCCTCCAGCGATGCGGCATCAACAAGTCATATTACGACAAGCACCGCACGGACATCTGCGCTGACCATGCTACCGAGGACAACAAAAATTATCGCAAATCTATTGACAAAGCCATAGGTGATTGGCGTTCAAGGCGGAGAACCCCGTAGACATCCCACTTTACCCCACCTGCGACATATAAAGGAAACTTGTAAACGCACTATGCNNCTGAAAANCAGCGCACAGTGCGTTTGTCTTTTTTNACCTTTCCCCATGGAAGCCACATTGCGCCCTATGGCGCCGGTTGTAATTTTGCATCGGAATACAAAGGCTGACAAGACCATCAATCAGCACTGTTCCAAGACGATAAACATTAACTTAAAAATAAAGGCACCGATGCAGACAAAACGTAAACTTCTTAACTCACAGGAGGCAGCCGAATATCTCGGACTTTCGCTGTCCTACTTCCGCAAGATGATGATGAGACGTGTCATCCCCATGTACAAGCCGAGCGGCAAGCTCTGTTTCTTTGANCCGGACGACCTCGACGCATACCTGACGAGCATCCGCATATCATCGCAGAGCGAGATAGACAGCGAGGCTGAGCGTTACCTCGCGAACAACAGAAAATCACATTAACAACCTAAGCTATGGCAACAGACCTTCCAAACAACACAACAGGCACAAAGCCCGCGACCACCGCAGAATCAAAATCAAAAGATTCCAAGACAACTGACCCAAAGAAAATTCGGATAATAATGGAGTTCCTTCAAGGGTGTTCCCCTTACGAGTCCGATGCGCTCCGCGCCATGCTTGCAGTGGCAAAGGGCACGACCTCAGCAGAATCCATGCCGCAGTATGACCGCACTGCAATCAACCGCTATCTCAACTTCGGATGCGACAAGGAAACGGGAGGAGTTGAAGCAATACGCGAACATAGGCAGTCCCGAAGCCTTGAGCTTATGAAAACCGTGTCGCAGTATGTCGGGAAGGAGGACATCATCAACATCACATCGGTGTTGCTATCCATCTCATCTGACAAAAAGGATATTGAAAATATTGTCAGCAACCTCCCGAAGATGCAGACTGCTACCACGCTAAACACTGTATCCGGCACCCCGAGTAATAATGCACCTTCAAAGTAGACTAAGCAGGAGACAACATATAGATCTATTTTTTTCCTACATTTCCGGTTGTNCTTTTTTATCTTTTCAAGGTATCGTGACTTAAACAATCTTGCCATCATTACAGATTTCTTTTAAGAGATGATGACGCACCCAT
Organism: Oscillibacter sp.; assembly: GCA_014799845.1. Classification (GTDB taxonomy): domain Bacteria; phylum Bacillota; class Clostridia; order Oscillospirales; family Oscillospiraceae; genus Pelethomonas. The sequence goes on from JAAVHF010000007.1 coordinate 11,451, forward strand.
TTATTTTTTNAAGGGACATGAAACTTGATCGAGACATATTCAAGCCAATCATTGAAANGGAAAGTTTAGACTTCNTAAAAATCNCCAATGAAAANCACATCTTAAAAAATCANGCACATGAANNAACAAAANATATANCCNTTTTCAAGCATCAGCNTNAAGCTGANNGCAGATGCCGTTGAATGGCTNTCNGGAACAACGACNGACAATGACGGNAANGAGATACGGAATATCGACATCTTCACCNGACTGCTGAATGAAATGAGAACCACAGCAGGATATGACGACACATTCCGCCGTCCGCTCAACCTGAAGCCNGGTCAGGCGCAGTTCTCGGAGATAGGTNTCGCGGAGCGGTGGAATCTCGGNCGAAAGAAGATGCACAATATNCTNNCCANAATGGAGGNTGNAGGGTTNGTGGAAATCTACAANTCACGCATAGGCTCGGCAATCACATTNTCNTGCGTCACNGGCTGGGAGACTCCCGATAAACCGNNNGATGANNGTGAAATCAATGACCGATAGCCATTTTTCAGATGTACCTTACCATACAGAAAAACAGGGGTTGCGACAGCGGAAGTCAGGGAGTATGTTGCGAGATATGTATTGGTGTTACCTCCACTCCGTTCGGTTGCACCAATACGCCCTCGCCACTCCCTTCAGTCGGNATTACGGCTACTCGCAGGCTCGCACCCGTCTGTCTTTAATACTGATTTATAAATACACCCTTATCCCCACTTACATGCCAAGAAAGAAACTCCCCATAGAGGAACTGCGCACCGCCACCATAACGACGAAAATCACCACTACCGAACGCACCCATATACAGGAAGCGGCACGAAAATGTGGTCTGACCCCAAGCGAATATATACGGCAACGGGCCATAGGATATGAACCGCCTTCAGCTCTGACAGCGGAGGAATCTGAACTTTTGCATAACCTTGACAACTGCCGCGTGGATATAGTCAACTATGCTAACGCCCTTGCCGGAATGCAGCGTGAGCAACGCATGGCGATGTTCAACAGAGTGCCCTTCATGCTCGAATGGTACAAGCAGATTATTCCGGTGACGAATGCCGTCAACGACTTCATCAACTCGGTTGTCAGTGGCGGTCGTATTCAGAAACGCACAATCACCAACCTTAGGAAAATCAACAGATGATAGCGAAAGCAAAATCAATATCGCACGGCATAAACGACCTGAACTACATAACAGGCGTATCGGCGAACAAGAAACATCCCGATAAGATATTTCATATCTGCGACAACAATCTTCCTCCGGGTCTGGATCCGTCAGGCATCTGGAACTCAATGAAGATTACTTCCATGTCCCATCCGAGACTGACAAACAATCTCATCCGCATAGAGATAAGCCCGGCCGCCGAGCATACGAAGGACTTCACGCCCGAGGACTGGAAACAACTCTGGCTTGACTTTGCAGAGGAATTTGATAAGCAGGAAATCAAGGACAAGAACGGCAGGATCCTGTCTCCCCAAACCAATATCATGGGCAGCAAATCAACCGTGTGGCTGCATGAGGAATCCGGAAGCGGCATACCGCACCTCCACGCCGCAGTGTGCCGTGTCGATGAAGACGGAAACACCAACAATGACCGTAACATACATCTTCGGGCACAACGGGCTGCTGAAAGAATTGCAAGAAAGAGNGGCTGGCAGACAGCGGCTAATATCCGTGAAGTCTCNAAAAAACAGGTCGGCAAGGACTGTCTCGATGTCCTCCGTCGTATGGATAAATGGTCATTGAATGATTATTTTGACGGAATGCGAGCCAAAGGGTATGATATAATGACAAGAACAGATGAGGCAGGTATCCTGCGCGGCTATGTTCTACGCAAGGGAAATTCCAAGTTCAAAGCCTCAGAGATTGGCAAGGGGCGCAACCTCATGGCATCGAAACTTGAAGGCACATGGAAAAAACTTCATAACACCGCAGAACAGCATACGTGCGATGATTATAACCATTACGACTATACCGTTTANAGATCCGGCACACACCGCACGGAGATTGAGCATGACGGAATGTCATACACCCGGTTTATTCCCGAACCGGTGATGAAGGTGTTTGATGACAGTTTCGATTACCGGGAGGCAGAGAACTGGGCGGATCTCATAAACGAAGCTTGCTATCACTTCGCAGTCGCTATGAGTTTCATGGCGTTCCTGAACGTGCCGACCTACACATCAGGTGGCGGAGGCTCATCAGACAATGAACTTCCGAAGAAACGAGACGACCTCGAAGAGGAGATCGCCCGTGCGCGTCGTTGTGCCGAAGCAGCCCGAGCGAAAATCGGGGTTGTGAGAAAGAGAGGTTTCAGAAGATAATACTTTTTGCAATGGCATTAAAAAAATTTGATGTGCCCGATATTGACGATGCAATATCCGAGGCAAAGGATGATGAACAGCGGAAAGAAGAGGCGGCTCATGCTGAAAAGATAGCCTATGCCCTTGAGTATTTCACAAAGAAATCACCGGACATACTCAAGAATATGTCTGATGTGATCTCACAGCTTGACGCGCGGAAATTCGCATCAATCCTNAGAGAGGAACTGAAGAATGCAGCCGATGAGATGGCACACAGATTCAATTCAAAGATTGAGCCTATGGTAAAGCGTGCCGAGTCTGCCGACCGTAGAATTAGCATACCCACTTTGGCAGCCTACATCATACTCGCCACTCTTGTGTGGCTGATTGTATTCTTGTGCATGGTAATGTACGCCAATACAAAAATCCGGTCGAGTGATCTAACTGCCCTTATAGTCCTGTTCTTNGTTGCCTTGATTATCTCGATTATCGCAGTCATATATTTCACAAAAAAATACAAGTGGTAAAAATGAATGAAAAAACTTTGTTATCCGGCAATCGGGAGTGTTCCCATAAGTTCCGAACAATACCGATAAAACGNCCCCGCTGTGGGCGATTTGTTACTCAGATTAAAGATGTAATTTGTTACCCGTTGAATATCAAATATATTAGCCAATATATTGAGAAATTCCACCAGTATTTCTTCAANCTNCCNCCNGANAANGACTANATCAAGTGGACTGTCGGCAAGGCTATGTATATGGCTGANGGAACNGCNNTGAAACAGAAGCAGGCNCTNGANGAGAACGGNTTTTACTCNGACATNATNTCATCNTCGGCNGTCTGNACCATNATGTGCGATTCTATCAATTTTGATGAGCATGAGCGTAAGTTCACATACTACGGCACCCAGCTAATCAAACGACGGACACGTGATCTGAAACGCTCTATGGTGACAACCGGATATATTGAATCCGTGCCTCGTACTCAGAATAATCCGCATGGACTTATGATAACCGGTTGGCGCACCATCGAGAACAAGGACCTTGACTATTAAACTTTAAGATATGAAAAGTCTAAAGAAAACTATTGCAGATAGCCGTCTCAGAACTTCCAATCAGATAAGGTCGTGGTTACAGCCCAAAGTCAATGCAGTCGGCACACGGTATAAAATCGGGGCAAGAATACGACTTGCCAACCGATGGGCCACTCAGCATCCCAGGCGCACTTTCGGATATGTGGTAGTATCACTTATGCTGATACTCGTATGTGATGTTATGGTTGCCGGGCTGAGGGCTGAGATGAAAGAGCCTGATGTGAATATGATCGCTAACGTAGAGCCGGTGTTCAATGGTTTCCGTACCATTCAGGCAAATAAGGACAAGCACCGTACAGCCGTGCTTGAAATGACCTCAAAGGGTCAACTCCTCAAGCATGAACTTGACTCATTGATTGCAATACCGAAAAAGTCTCACGCTGATTCTATCGGTATTATCAAGCGTTACGGTTCTCTCGAAAACATCGTAAAATCCTTAAAACAAAACGATAATGCTCAATAAAATTAATTTCAAACAACCGAAATATATTTTCCCGGTGGTAATATTCATACCGCTTTGCGCTCTGGTATATTTCGTGATGCAGACTTTCGGAGGTGGTGGCGAAGAAGAAAACAAGGTCGCCACTGATCGCATCAATATGGAACTTCCGGAGGCACAGGCGGAAGAAGC
>JAAVHF010000008.1 GCA_014799845.1 Oscillibacter sp.
GGGCCCATTCCCACAGGCATCCAGCCGATTTTTCAAATCCTGCACAACTGGCCGCAAACGCTCGGCCTGCTCCGGGGTATCACAGAGGATTTGTTTTCCATCCGGCAGCAGTGTGTCTACTGTGCGGAGCCGCGTATCCAGATCGGTCCATCTTTGATGAAGTTCCTTTTGGCGAACTTCGGCCAAAGGTGAGGAAAAGCCTTTCAATTTGTGTTCGCCACCAGCAATGGAGTCCAGCTCGGTATAGTTGATATTCTGCAAAACGCGATTGATTTCCACCGCTTCTGCTCGGGCGGCTTCTGCTTCCTGCCGCGTCGAAAAGATTATGCCTTCAACTGTCCGGTATTCCGTATCAAAACGCTCTACGGCGGCATGAACCATCTTTGTCTGCTCTGTTTCACCGGAATAGCAGAGACGTTTTTTCTCTTCATTGATCTGCCTTACGGCCTGCTGTGCCTGCCGCTCTGTATCAAGAGGAAGTGTTTGCACAAATTTGTTGAGCTGACGCTCTTTTTCTCCACGAATGACGGACATGCCAAAATACCGCTCTACAGATTCTAGGGTCCCATCCGCATCACCGTAAAGCTGCAAAGCATATCGGTACCATGTTTCCTGATAAGGGTCCAGATGGAAAGCCTGTACCATAGCGTCATACTGCTGTTCCGGAACCCTGATTTGCGGGATATTTTTCAGTATAGCAGCAGCGGCTTCACTGTCTTCCGGTGTAACGATACCTTCAACGGTATCGCAATCTGCTCCGCTTTGGTTCAAGCAGTCAATTAAAGCAATATGGAGCAGATACACAGACTGATAAAGGCCAGCTCGTAGCGCAGATTCTGTATCCTTGCTTTGAAAAATCTTGTTCATTTTAGATTTTGCTGCCATGGACGATGTGGCTTTCGCAACTCCATTGAATGCTCTGTGCCCTATTCCAGAGACTGCGTTAAGCATCCCGGCGGTTGCCGCGCCTTTCACCGCGCCCCTCAGTCCGCGTCCACCGCCAACCCACCTTCCACGACCTTCCCGTCTGGCCTTCCGGTAGGCATCTTTCTCGCTTTCATCAAGGACGATCTCTGCATATTGGTCCTGTATTTTCTGGTATGCTTCCCTCGCAGCCTCCAGGGACTCGGGGTATATGTCTATGAAACGGTCCTCATCTACGGTCAGGATTCCATGGTCGATCAGAATTTGAACACAGAGCTTAATTGCCGGGGCCATGCTTTGATACATTTGCTCCGGCACATTCTGCACGACGGTCTCCAGTGATGTATTGGCCTGATATAACTTGTGGAATCTTTGCACAGCGCTTTCTGCTTCGGATTGAAACTTGAGGCGGTATTTGTTGTAACTTTCCCGGCAGGGAGAAATGGTAATTGTTTCTTTAAGCAGTTGAAATTCCATTGAGATTCCTCCATATGCAATCGATTTTTAGGCCGCGATCCGCTTTTGTAATCTATTATCACATATTATAAATGAATTACCAACACATTTCAAGACCTTTCTTCACATATTATACTTGTGCCGAGAGGTGATAGATGTGACAGATGCTATAAAGGCTCAGATTGGCCGGCGCCTGCGTGAAAAGCGGGAGCAGGCGGGATACACCAGAGAGAAGCTGGGGGAGTTGTGTTCCCTCAGTCCGCGATTTATCGCCAATGTTGAGTTTGGCGATTCTACCTTCAGTTTAGATTCTTTGATGGCTGTCTGCCGGGTGCTCTCATGCAACAGCGATTATCTGCTGTTTGGCAACAGCGTTGATGGAGCAGCTTGGTCGGAAACGGTATCCAAGCTACAACAGATTGATATAAAGTATCAACCGTCAGTCGATAAGGTTCTGCAAGGTTTGATTGAGACGATTATCACGGCAGAAGGTTAACGCTCCAGGGCTTCCAACAGCAGCTTTACCGCTGTAGAAAAGCCCTCGGCATACACGTCTTTTACAATAGCGTTATTCTGCCGGATGTAGAGTGCTTCCAGCTGCCCTAACTGCGCTTTCCCCGCGTCATCCAGTTTATTCCTTATGGTTTCTCGTACCTTGATGATTTGTGCAGTCGTCTGACTGAATACCGGCTCACCATACAGCCTCTCTTCGTTAAAAAGCTGTTCGATCATGCTCCTGTCACCTCTTTCAGTTGGGATAGCCTGCTTCCATGGAGATACAGAGCCGTCAGCCTGTGCAGATCATTCCGGGTGCACGACCTGGCGTAGTCGGCCAGCGTCTCGCTAGCTGCATAAGTCGGAGTGCCTGTCTGTATCGGCTGGCTCACGGCTCGGTACAATTTCTCCACATCCGGGTCCGTAAACAGTGAAAAGCAGGCGATTTGCTGACGGATAAGCATGATCCCTCGCAGCAGTTCGTCTTCCTCTTCAAGCGCAATGTGGAAAATAAGGCTCAACTGGTCTGGCTGGAAATCTCTTGTATCCTTGACGGACCATTGCAGACTGTCTTCGACCATGCCGAAAAACAGCCCACATGGAACATGGCTTCCCTGGATATGGGTGTCCTGTCCCGTAAGGGATAGTTCATATTCGCAGATGCTGCAAAACTGTCTGTCAAACAGATAATATCCGCCATCCGGCAGCAGCAGGACGGCCTTTTTTGCGCGCTGCTCCTGCTCATATTGCCGCAGCACAGATAAAATCCTATTCATTGNGAAACTNCTCCTTNTTNAANAATGCTGTCCCNNCTCCNGGNGTNANCCGGATCATGTGCTCCGTTCNGGNCNTCTGNNCTATTNCTATACCCAGGCTTTCAGCTATTGTTCCAGGGATGTCATTCATTCCCGCCTGCTCCATACCGTTATAGGCCAGCGCGTAGGCAGGAGCATTTTCCCATATAGCATTCATGAGAGCGGCATTATCGATTAACCCGGAAACTTCCCATTCTCTGCGGATCTTCAATAGTTCAAAAATAGGGACGCAGCTCATATCCTCGCTGAAAAACAAATATCCCAGCGTGTTTTCGATGCCGTACTGCTTGTCGTAGTCCAGTTGNATGGCTATTTTTTGTGCCGCCTCGGACAGNTCTCCATCCCATACAGGAAAACAAACGGCCAAGACTTCCGTACACTGTTCGGTCTCAATCCAATAGATGCCATTTCCCATGCGNCGGTAACGGAGCGTACNGCCATACGGCGTGAGAGCTGGAACTGGGAACGTCCCAAAATATTCCGGATGGCATTCCATGCCAAAGGTAGCAATGCTGTGAAGTGTGTCCTCGTCTGNNAGAGGAAGCCCGTTTTTAATCAGATATTTGCATACTTCATACCGGACTACCATCCAACCACTCTGAGGCTTGTCCATTGGATACAACCGCAGCTCCGGAGATACCTGCTGGCCATACAGCNANGCTCTTTGTGAGATTGCCGGAGCATTTTGCATGACCGCATAATATTCTGTACCTCCGGCGCTTAAGTAATAAATTCCAGGACATATTTGNTCCAATTCCATGATCTTGCCAATTTCTGCTTCTAATTGCCGCAAAATGGCATCTGCTGGCAGNTCTCCCCTCATAGCACTATCTCCTCGTTATGTTTTATCATCTGTCCAACTGATCGGGTAGACTGGCACTTATTTTATAAGAGTCTCCCAAAACCTCAAGGCGATTTGATTCTCGAAAAAAACATTATTTTCGGAACCAAATAACTGGAAATATGTGGGATGCCGTGATAAAATANATTGTAATTTTGTTNTAAAAGGGGCANGTTTTATGTGGGAAGCTATTCAAAGAGNACGGGGAATCCCTCCAGACGCATATGACCAGATATTTGATGATATGATTCGCCGGACCTTNNANGGCGAAGCGATCCCGTTTGATGAGTGGCAGGATCTGGTGGATGATNTCGAAGATGAACAGAAAAACGCTCCAGATATTGAGGCAATCCTACAGGCACATANCCTGACCCTGCCCGTCCTGGTGGATCGGGCCGAGACGGCCAGGAAGACCTTTCTGGAGACACTTCACCGGTATGGTCTNCCTCCGGAAGATCGTTTCGAGTTATGCCGCCTNCTTTACGAGCGGGTGAAGGAAGCTCCTTCAGACGAACTTTTGCGCCTGTACTGCGATATTGTTTCTGACGGCGGTTTTCTTCTGGATATGGAGAGNGCAGGGGACGAAGGCGCTGTCTGCTGGCTGTACGGGAAAGAAGACGCTGACGCACTGTATGACTATCTGTCCGAACGTGCGCAAATAAATTCCCTCAGTCGCAAAGCACTGGAAGAAGCCCAGAACATCAGAGCTTCCGATTCAGACTGCGGAACAGACGCCCCCATCCAAGCTGATGAAATTTTTCAAGCGTATACCCGGATTTTTCAGCTGGACAGGAACNCTGAAAGGCTTCGGGATAATATTTGCCGATTGGTTCAGATCNCCAATCATTTGGAAGCGCTTATTCCAATCAAGCCACTTTTTCTCTACCGGATGCTGACGCGTCATGGAAAACGGCTGCAAACCAGCGAGGCCCTGTCGATTGATTATCATGCGTTGTGGAATTATCAGCAGTATAAACTCGATGAGTATAACGGGAAAAATTATCGNATCTATGTGCGATATCTGAAGCTGTTTTCACAACTGTGCAGCACTTTTTCGACCGACCAAGCGGTCAATTTACCTATGTGCGTCTGCGGCTTTGAGCAGCTATCCGATTTGGGTGAGTTTTACTGGATGTATACACCAAAGGATATTGAAATNCCCTTTGCTCCTCCAATGGAANATCTGCTGGATGAATCCCTCTTCACCTGCTTTGAGCGGGGAGAAGGGGATAATGTAATCATGACTGACGCGGGGATTTCGGGAAAAGTCCTGGATCGGTTCCAGCGCAGCACAGATCGGAATTGCTCACGGGCGTTGGCACGGATTTCAGACTACATGAATAAACACCTTGAAGGCGTAGTTGNAAGATTCTGGGGTGCCGCTCCCGAAGAGGTCAAGGCTCTCTGTGCTGAGATTTTACAAGCCTCCGATCTTCCCGGTTCCCAGCGGCCAAGGACGCCACAGGATACCGCCCTTTTCCTGGCTGCGATTAACGGTGGCCTGATGGACGCGGTAGATGAATTTGCGATACAATATCTGGTCGCTGCNGGAGAACTACTGATACACGAATAAAAGGAAGTCCTCGCTGGCAAAGTAGACCAGCGAGGACTTCTTAATTTGGTTAGGACTATTTTGCGCACTGTCAGGTCCGTAGGCTACACGCAGTTGCTTCCAATTATCGCCCCAACAAGCTCAATATTATAAATAGGCCCTACTCCGCAACCCCTGTAAAAAAGTGAGCACAGCCAGGAGACAAAAAAGAGCAGGGAGTGACCTCATGGATCTGGAGAGATTCAAGAGCAGCAGAGCAACCCCAATGACACAGACGGCAGTTTCTTGCAGGTGAGCCGAGATGCGTGCCAAGCCATAAGCGGTCTTGCCCGTCCCGAAAATACCCTCTACGGCGTTGCGGTCGCAGTTGTCCTGATATTCCAGTTTCTTTGCTTGACGAGACAGGATCTGATTTTTGGGCGGCTTGCCCAAGGCGGGGCCGGACAGACGAATCCCATGCTCTTTGCAAAAAGCCAGCGTCTGGCGATTGCGATAGATCTTGTCCGCCAGAATGCGTTCCGGATAACATCCATAGCGCTCCCGATACCGGAGCACTGCCCTCCAAAGGTCTTCGGATTCATTGAAGGGCTCGAAGTCCAGCCGTTCGATCCTGGCGTAGCCGTCAACCAGACTGATGTGCAGTTTTGGACCGAACTCGGTGTTGGCGTGGGCTTTCCCTCGGACGATGGGCCGAACCCAGGGCTGGGCCAGACTGACGATGCGCCTGGGAATGCTGTGTGTTCCGGATTCAAACATGATCCTCTGCTGCTCGTAGACAGTGGTGACAATATTCAAACGTTCCGCCTGCTTTGAGGACAGTTTCGCGCCTTTTTGAACCATTTCAGCAATATACCCTATGTCCCGGCGGATGTATTGCAGCTGTTTGCGTACCGCAGAGCGGATTGCTTTCGCACTGCGTTTCTTGCTTTTGGACAGACGCAGATAGTCCTTCCGGGCGCGCCTGCGGTACATCCGGGGTTTCTTCTGTCCCGTCATTTCACACAGCTCGTCCACGGTTTTCTCTGCCTTCTCCCTCGCCTGGTTGAGCAAATCGATATCCTGGGGGTAGGCGATGTCCGCGGGACAGCAGGTGGCGTCCAGAATCAGCGTCCCGCTGTTGGGCGGATCGTTCCCGTCATCTGAATCATCTTTTCCCTCTGCCTCCACTTTGGGTACAGATGCCTCCAGAATTGCCGCAAGGTCTTCCTCGCTGAACCGTTTCCGGAATGCCACCAGCGTGGACGCCCCGAACGGACACGGTCCGCGTATTCCTTCATACCGATGAAATATTGCAGGTACGGGTTCTCTCCGATGTGTTT
>JAAVHF010000009.1 GCA_014799845.1 Oscillibacter sp.
AATCCCTCAGGCAACTCGATTCATCAACTCCAGCAACGCTTCNGTTATGATGNNANTTCGCATAAAACCGAAAGAATCTGTCTAAAATAACTACGACAGAAGCATATTTTATCTGCTTTTGTCATAGTTATTTTATAATGCTTTTCAGGAGGGATTTCTGTGCAAATATGGGTTTATGGGGCCAGTTCTGAACAGGTCCAAGATATAATAGAAGTTGGGGTCGGTCCTGCTGACACCGTGGTAGATACCTCAGTCCATGCGGAGACNGGCTCCNCGTTTCCACAGAGCGGTTTGACGCAGGCNATGTCTGCCGCGATACGAGGNAAGATTGATTTGCTGCTGATTCCCAGTTTTGAGCTGTTGGGCAACAAGGTCAGAGCCGCCCAAACAATAGAACTGTTCCAAAGCTACGGCGTCTCGATCAAATCCATTTCCAGCTGAGGGATCAGCAGTTCCTGATACCCAACGCNGNCAAACTGTCCGACAGCATTTGCGGATGTTTCCAGAGTAGTCCCGGTGCATCCTTGCAGCAATGACCGGCTGGGCTTACTCAGCCCAACATCAGAGCGGCATTGGTCATAATCATTTGGCGTCATACGCCATGGATGCAGCAGCTTTGGATATCGGCTGCTCAGTTGTGCCGCGATGGACAACCCCTTTCCATCAAAATCACCGGAATAGAAAAGCTGTGTGTCCTCTGCCGCCAGCAGGTCNAACAGCCACAGCGCTGCCACCGAAGGCTGGCCGGAGGTGCAGATCAACGGCGAGTGAAACTGGTCAGAATGGTCGCATAGCTGGGTGAATACCATTTCATTTTCTACGATATAGGCCCGTCCGGAGAGACTGTAGACTCCAGTCAATTTGGACAGACTGGAAAGGGACAAAGTACATATCTCATGATTCTCTCGGAACAGGCGGTAAGCGGGATGTTCCCNTTTTTCCACACAGAGGACAAGCCCAACCTGAGTGACTAGGCTGGAGATACTGTCACACAAAATGCCGTTGTCATAATATAAGCNGTCCCGCTGTTCCGCGTTTTCCGGAACTTCTTTACCGGAACAGGAGGCCAGCAGGTACAGGAACAGCTTGCCGCACAGTGTTCCGCTGTCCAATGCGTGAGGATTGGAAGTGGCTTGTGCGCTGAGGACTGCCAAGCGAATAGCTCCCTGCGTGTGCTGTTCCAGCCAGTCAAAGCTCCGGCACGCCTGGAGCAGACTACGTTGGGTGGCNTCCGGGTTNTTCAGGNCCTCACGGCGAAGAAGCTGATATCCGCTGCCCCGCGGCTCCCGTAACGNCTGAAGCCACCGGATGCAGGTATCGTTATCTGTCAGCTTCAATACNTGAGCCAGGATTGCNGAAAANCGGNTGTTCTCTGCTTCNCGCNGTTCATTTTTTGTNCTGANTTNTGTNTCAAAATANANTTCTAATACTTCCTTTANGGTGACACCNTTTANGNAAACTCCTTGGAAGTAACTGGTTTGGAGNGCCNCNTCAAATTGGATCACTTGAAACNGCANTGGNGGGGAGAANGGACGNCCAAAGATGCCNCGGAGNGCNTCGCACTCNTCCNGNNTGGCGTNGTCCAGACGNATGATCCCNGCCGGACGNCCNTANCTNCGNTACTTNTTNANCAGTTCNNTCAGAATACGCTGGTATCCGGNNCGGGATCGNAAATAGGCNNCGCANGCNCTGGCCTGTTCGCTCATAGACTGTCCTCCAGNGTTCGTTGCCGGCCATTCCAATGGTAGCGCAGNATGGTNACCACCGGNGCATTGGGCGGATGGTGCATTTCAGCAATATCCAGATCGGCCACACAAGCGTAGCAGCCCCACAGGGCCTGGGAGTTGATGATATAGTCAAAGTCCAAGCTTCCCATCAATTCAAACATAGCGCTGATATTCTGGTCGTCTACACCTGCGAATGCCTCGTCCAGGGCCAGAATCAGCGGACAAGAATCCCCGCCCTTCTGATATTGGGCAGAAACAGCGGCAAAGAGNGGCACATACATAGCCATAGCCTTTTCCCCACCGCTGAACCGGTTGAAAGCCCGGTCAGTAAGTTCCTTCTTTTCATCTCTATCCCGTTGATAAAACAGGCGAAACTCATACCAGTTGCGGTAGTCCAGGACCGAGCGGATCAAGTCGGCATAATTGACCGACACACCCTGGTCATGGGCATCTTCCCGCGCCCGTTTTACTCGGTTCCTGAAATGAGAAGAGACCTTCTGGCTGTCCTCCGGCGTGAGCAAGGCCCGGTCTTTATTCAGCAGGGTGACTAAGTGAGCAGTGTCCAATTCTCCGTCTCCCTCTGATTTCTTCTCCTTCCAGTCCAGGCTGAAGGTCAATCCCATAGAGGTGGTCAGTGTAGCCATCAGCGCCGTCATATCCCGCACCCACCGGCCGCTTTCTTCAATGCGGGCCCGCAGCTTGTGGCTGATGGTTTCGGTCAGGATATTTTCAAACAGCTCCCGGTCCCGATCCTCCAGAATGCTTCCAGTGGAGTCAATATCAGTCTGAAGGGACTGGATAAAATCATAAAGGGAGAGCTCCTTTCCACCTTTCTTGAGCAGAATGCACAGGCGCTGCCGAAGGTGGGCGGAGTTATTCGGTGCGTCAAAGGTCAGCCGAATCTCAGGGTGATAGCCCAAGAGGCTGTTGTTTGCGCGCTGATAATTACTCCGCAGGGCGTCTGCCATATGCTCCTGTGTGTACTTCCGATCGGCAGCCTGGATTTTGCTGGCTGCCTGTCGGGCCCGCTCCTCTAAACCCAGGGTCTCGTCCAACCCGGAGAATCCCAATTCCAGGTCCTCCAGGAAATAACGCTCCAGGTCCTGTTCTTCAATGGTAGCATTTAAGAGGTTTTCTTTCCGCCGCACAATGGTTTCGCCGGAATTTTTCAGTTCTGTTTCCAGACGGACACATTCGTTTTCGGCTTTCCGGTTTTCCTGATCCTGATAATCGATCTCCTGGTCCAGTTCTGCCAGACGGCGGGCGCGGGCCTGATTTTCCGGACGGTCCAGATAGGTTTGCAGCTCTTCCAATGACGACTGGCAGACACACAGAGACCTCTGGATGGTTTCGTTGGATCTTTTCTGATCCGCTTCTTGGTCCCGCTGTTCATCAATAGTATCCTGTTCGTTCTCCATGGAGCGGACCGCGTATTCCAGCTTCTGGCGGCTGTGCTCCAGATCGTTTAAGGTATCCTGATAGTTTGCAGCCGCCTCCTGGGCCTCCTCATAATCTGAAACCGTCCGCTCGTAGGGCAGACCGATGCTGAGACTGCGGCTCTTCTCGTCCAGTGCAGAGTATATTTGCTTTGCCGCCTGCTCAGCGGCGAATTNATGCTTCTGGTCCTCTTCGGCCCGCCGCAATATCTGGCGGGACTGGTCCACCAGCGACAAAGCCTGATCCAGCTCCTCGGCGGTCGGCATGTGGGAGCGATCCTGTTCCAACTGCTCCAGCCGCCCGGTATACTCCGCTGTCCGGGCCTGCACCGACTGTACCTTCACGGTCAGCAGCGCAAGCCGCTCCTCTGATTCGCGAATCTGGCGCTGGCGGTTGGCCTCCCGGGCAGCGGAACCGACATATCCGGCAGGAACCTCGGCATGGCTTCGGCCCTGGACCATACCNTACCGAAACCGTCCATCGGGGAGCANCGCGGTTTCGGCGTCCAGATCGGAGCAGGATATTGCCCGCAGGCAGGCGGCAGTTTCCTCAGGGAATCGTCCAGCCGTGTCCGGGATCAGGCCGCNGAGGGGNTGTTCCACGGCAGGTCCGGGAATCAGAAAACGGTCCGGATACTCCTCCAGCAGCTCTTTCACCGCAGGCAGGTACTCCTTCGGCACCACCAGGGCATCCAGCAGCCCAGTATCAGTAAGCTGGGCCTCCAGCAGGTCCTTCTCCTCCTGGGAGAGATCGGGAGCGAAGTCTGCAAGCTCATAGAGGGGTGCGCAGGGGATGCCCCGTAGCATCATTTGCAGGCGGGCCGCTTGCGTTCGCGTCTCCCGGCAGGGCGGGATTGGTTCCGACTGGTCCATAAGCCGCTTCAGGTTCCGCTCCTGTTCCTTCTGCTCTTCCAGCAGTATGTTCAGGTCGTTTTCTGCCCGAAGCAGCACTCCCTGAAGGGCTGACCCGCAAGTCCGCGCACATTCGTCGATCCGATTACGGACAGGACTCCAATCCGCCGGAACACGGTAAGCCGTGANCATCCGCCGGACATCCAGCCAGACATCCCGGGGAATATCCAGCTGCGTATTCTGATCCCGCCAGCGGGTAAAGGACTCCAATAGATTGTCCCGTTCATCTCTTTCCTGCGTTTGAGCGTCCCGGAGCAGGATCTGTGCTTCCCTGACAGAAGCGTCAGCTTGGTCCAGCTCTTGGCAGGCATTGTCATAGGCTGCTCGTGCATCTTCTGCCTTTCGCAGAGCGCGCAAAGCATCTTCGATCTGCCGGCTTCGCTGCCGAAGCGCGGCGAGAAGCGACTTCTGCTCGGTACTCAACCGTTCGGCCTGAAGGCTGTGAACGTACTGATTATGTTCCTGTCCCAAATACAAAAGTTCGTTCTGGCTATTCAGATCCCGCAGGCACTGAAGCATCGAATCGCGTGCGTTATCGCGGTCCCGGGTCAGTGTCCGCAGATTGACCTCACGCCTGGAGAGCCCGTCCTGTAGTTTCCGAAGTTGGCTTTCTCCCTGTTCCAGCTGGCTCTTTAGTCTGGCATGATNCTCCTGGGCCTGCTTCAGCTGGGAACGCTTGGAGGCCAAGTCATCATCCCCCATAGCCGCCCGCTGGGCCTTTGCTTGATCCAGCAGGATGCCTGACTGCCGCTGTTGTTCCCGTTGCTTCACAAGTTGCCGCTCTAGCTCGCCGCGGAGGGACTCCGCATCCTGAAGCTGATTACGCAGGCGCTGAGTGGTACTCCTGGCATCCAGGTAGGCCTGCCCCTTCCGGCCCAGAATATACTGATTATACCGGTTATATTCGTTTCGGATGATCCTGGCATCCTTCATGGCTGCTTGATACCCATGAAGCGTGTCTTCTAGGTTGTCCATCTGTTCCATAGTACTGACCATGGCGGACAGGTCATCGTCCGTCAGTACCTGAAGGGACAGGTTCAAAAGTTTCTTTACCTCAGTGGGCCGAAAATCTTTTGACAGCTTAGGTGCCCGTACCATAATTAGCAGCTGAACCAGCTGGTCATACTGCCGGATATCCTCAAATCTGAAAATCTGGGCATTGACCATCTCTTTATATATGGTCGGACTCTCTGCCCAGCAGCCGGGGTCGCCAATGAGCTTATGCAGCTGCTGCTTGCTGAGGGGAAGATTTTGGGCACCTATCTTTTCATAGAGCTGAAGGCCATCCTGGCCGATCCGCCGCCCGTCCCGGAGGCAGAAGCCCCAGAAGTCAGTTTTCTTCCCCTGCTGGGCCTTCATTCCGATACCGATTGTCCGGTATTCCTCTGTGCCAGGCTTTCTGAATTCCAGGTACAAATAACCAGTGGATTCCTCCCGCTCGTTTTCGCCCAACAGATAAAATTCCATTTTGCGGTCTCTGGAGCCAAAAGGATCCAGCCGTTCCGGGCGCTTGTCTCCATCGAGAATAAAGGGAACAAAACTCTGGGTCGTGATGGATTTACCTGCGGCGTTGTTGCCCCGCAGCAGGATATGCCCGTCCTGAAGGGGAAATTCTTCCTGATCGTACAGCCAGAAGTTAAGAAATCCCAGCTTGTTCATTTTCCAACGGCTCATCTTCCTCCGCCTCCCCCAATTCATTTTGATAAGAGGCAGGATAGATCCCCACCAATTTGCCCACAGCCGGATAAAGCAGAATATCTTCGTCCAAATCTTCCAGAAGCATCCAACTGGCCATATAAAAAATCAGTTCCTGACAGATCCGCTCCAAAGAGCAGGCTCGCATCTGTGATCCCCAGCCATTTCCATACTGGGCCCGACAGCGCTCAACCTCGTAACGGAATTCCCGGCGGGTGAGCAGCACGGTGTCATCCGCCTGGCGGGGATAGACGCCCTGCCGGATCTGCTCTCTCAGCTGCGCGCACAACAGTAGCGCCGCATCGGACAGCGCCCGGGTGCCGGGATAGAGCATACCGCAGCGCTCCCCCTCAGCCAAGAGGAAAAACGCCCCATTTTTGTAAATTTGCAGCTCTCCGTCTAAAAACTGATCCAGATTTCCGTTGACCGTTCTTCGCTGATTTTTGATGTAATCATAGTCACTCTGGGTTTGGTCCAAGCAATACATTCCGGGGGCAAGGATCAATTGCCGATAAACCCGCCGCCGACGCTGTTCCGTATCGTCCCCCTCCCATGAGAGGGCCTCAAAATCCTCAATAGACCGGCACTCCATAATATCCCGGCCGAAATGGACTGGAAAGTGCCGGGACAGTCCGGTGTTTTCATAGAGGACCTCCTGATTCTGGTCGTTTCCAAAGAGCGCACTGTTCCCGTCATAAACCAGCACCAGCCTGATTTCCTGCGCATACTGAAGAACCCGGACCAGGGACTTGCGGTGGAGGAACCTGGTCCAGTCCACCGGACACACATCGCCCAGAAAGGTCTCCACAGCCTGGGTCAAAGAAGAGAGGAGAAAGGGCGCGCCATCATCCTGATCAGCCAGATACAGCAGAACCGCGCACAACAGACAATAGTCCAGTGGCTCCTGAAAAGACTGAATCCCCATCCAGGGCATAGCCCTGGGCGGGACTTTCTCCAGCTTGATCACTGATTCGTTGACCACCAGATTCCAGCCCAGTAATTCGTTGACCAGCCTGCGGTAGTCGGGCAGGGTACGTTTCAGACTAAAATAGAGGTCCCCGTTCTCTGCCCGAGTAACCCAGAAGCGATCCATCAGAGCACGGAATTCATACATAGCCAGCCTCCTCAAAGATCAATACGCAGTTAGGCATTGTTAGAACGCCATCTGTGCATTTCAGTTCACAGGTCTGATTTCCCCGTTTCTCCAGCAGGAAGGACTGTCCATATTGGGTCTGTCCTCGTTTGTCTGGACTAAGATTGGCGAGAGCCACCCAAGATAAGAATACGGTACGTACAGCGGGAGAAACGGGAGTATCCAACGCGGCCAGATCCAGCGCTCCATTCCGGATGTAGCCCATGACCTCCTGCCGGAGGGCCCGTTCCTCCTCTAGGATTTTTTTGCGCTGAGCCGCCTTTTCGGCACTCTTATCCGCAAAACCAGTGCGATCCAGCCGTGGTTTGTAGGACCGGATCCGAGGCTGAAGGGCATACTCCACCGGAGGTTCATCATAGGGACTCAGGTCGATGCGCTCCGATTCCCGG
>JAAVHF010000010.1 GCA_014799845.1 Oscillibacter sp.
CGGCCGGCGCGGCCGCGGAGCTGGTTGTCGATCCGGCGGGAGTCGTGGCGCTCGGTGCCGATGATGAACAGGCCTCCGGCCTCCCGGACCTTGTCGGCCTCGCCGGCGATTTCGGCCTTGTGCTTCTCCATGCTCTCGGCAAACATCCTGCGGGCGTCCAGGATCTCCTGGTTGTCCGTCTCAGCGTAGCCGGTGGCCTCGGCGATCAGCTCGTCGGTGAGGCCCGCTTTCCGCAGGTCGTTCTTTGCCATGAACTCGGCGTTGCCGCCCAGCATGATATCCGTACCGCGTCCGGCCATGTTGGTGGCCACGGTGACGGCGCCCAGCTTGCCGGCCTGGGCCACGATCTCCGCTTCCTTCTCGTGGTTCTTGGCGTTCAGGACGTTGTGCTGGACACCCGCCCTGGTCAGCAGCTTGCTCAGATGCTCGTTCTTCTCGATGGACACCGTGCCCACCAGCACCGGCTGGCCCTTGGCGTGGCATTCCTTGATCTGCTCGATGACCGCGTTGTACTTGGCGCTTTCGGTTTTATAGACCACGTCGTGGTCGTCCTGGCGGGCCAGGGGCCGGTTGGTGGGGATCTCGATGATATCCAGCTTGTAGATGGTGCCGAACTCCTCTTCCTCGGTAAGGGCGGTACCGGTCATGCCGGAGAGCTTGCTGTAGAGGCGGAAGTAGTTCTGGAAGGTGATGGTGGCCAGGGTTTTGCTCTCCCGCTCCACCTTGACCCGCTCCTTGGCCTCGATGGCCTGGTGGAGGCCCTCGCTGTACCGGCGGCCGAACATCAGGCGGCCGGTGAACTCGTCAACGATGATGACCTGGCCGTCCTTGATGACGTAGTCAATGTCGCGCTTCATCACGCCGTGGGCCTTGATGGCCTGGTTGATGTGGTGGCTGACGGTGGAGTTCTCCGGGTCGGACAGGTTCTCCAGGTGGAAGAATTCCTCCGCCTTGGCGATGCCCCGGGCGGTGAGGGTGGCGGTGCGGGCCTTCTCGTCCACCACGTAGTCCGCGTCGATATTGACGTCCTCCTCGGCCTTCTCGTCGGTCTCAGCGATAACCAGCTTTTTCAGGGGACGGACGAACATCTCCGCCATGTCGTACAGCTGGGTGGATTTGTCCCCCATGCCGGAGATGATCAGGGGGGTGCGTGCCTCGTCGATGAGGATGGAGTCTACCTCGTCCACGATGGCGAAGTTGTGGCCCCGCTGGACCAGCTCGGTGGAGTAGAGGGCCATGTTGTCACGGAGGTAGTCAAAGCCCATCTCGTTGTTGGTGCCGTAGGTGATGTCGGCGGCATAGGCGGCCTGACGCTCCGGCTTCTCCAGTCCGTGGATGATGAGGCCCACGCTGAGGCCCAGGAAGCGGTAGACCTTGCCCATCCACTCGCTGTCGCGCTTGGCCAGATAGTCGTTGACGGTGACGATGTGGACGCCCCTGCCCGTCAGGGCGTTGAGGTAGGCGGGAAGGGTGGCCACCAGGGTTTTGCCTTCACCGGTCTTCATCTCGGCGATGCGCCCCTGGTGGAGCACCACGCCGCCCACCAGCTGCACCCGGAAGGGGCGCATGCCCAGCACGCGGACGGACGCCTCCCGCACGGTGGCGAAAGCCTCCGGCAGGATGTCGTCCAGGGTCTCGCCCTTGGCGAGGCGCTCCTTGAATTCGGCGGTCTTGGCGGTCAGCTGTGCGTCGGTCATGGCCTGGTATTCCGGCTCCATGGCCTCGATCTTGTCCACGATGGGGTAGATCTGCTTCAGCTCGCGCTCGCTGTAGGTTCCAAAGATTTTTTTAATCAAGCCCATTCTATAACGCTCCTCTTTTGTGAGAGTGAAATGCACACAACAATACAAAATAATAGTATAACACAATTTTCCTGATTTGCAATGGGAAAATTGGCGCGGCGCAGGGTAATTGAATGAGAAAACATTCTATGAACAGGCTGCCTCCAGAAGTGATCAAGGCTCCCTCTTTGAGGGAGCTGTCAGCTGGGGCGGGCGAAGCACGCCCGCAAGGCTCCGGAGGAGCCGCGCAAGCAAAGCCGCGAGGCTGACTGAGGGAGTGATCTCCAGCAGGGAAACACCTTCCGTTCCGGCAGGAAAACTCCCTCCGTCACGGCTTTGCCGTGCCGTAATTTTTCTGTTTTTTGACAAAGTCCGGCTGATTTTCAGCAGGACTCCGCCTCTGCGAAAGAAAATCCGGCTGTGCAGACGGCGGGATCCGCACATTCTTATGGTAAAAATCGGAATCCAGCCTTGACAGATGGGGATTTGGCTGGTATTCTAATAACGGTGTATCAACAGGCCCTAATTTTGTCATAATTGCATATGCGGATGAACGATCCAGGAGAGACCGGGCCTTTACGTCCGGCGCCGAAGGAGCAATGCCATACTCTCTCAGGCAGCAGGGACTGGACCGGGACGAAATCTGGAAAGCGCCGGGGCTTTTTCCGCGGCGCGCCGGCGGGGCAACCATCGCCGCGGGAGCGGCGGTGCGAATCTCTCAGGTAAAACAACAGAGGCGCGGCAAGGACTTGTTGCGCCCTGTTTTTTATTCCCTTTTGCGAGAACCTGTATTTATTTTATTAGGAGGAAAACGGTATGCCTGATCTCAAACGCACCCAGCTCTACGATGTCCATGTGGCGGCGGGAGCCACTATGGTGGACTTCGGCGGGTGGGAGATGCCCATCGAATACCCCACAAAAATCGTAGCCGAGCACCTGTACACCCGGCATTTTTGCGGCCTCTTCGATGTGTCCCACATGGGCCGCATCCTGGTGGAAGGCCCGGAGATGATCCCCTTCCTCCAGCACGTGCTCTCCAGCAACGTGATGGCCCTGGACCTCAACCAGGCCCAGTACGCTATCATCCCCAACGAGAACGGCGGCGCGGTGGACGACGCCTACCTCTACCGCTTCGAGGAGGATCGGTATCTGCTGGTGGTCAACGCCGCCAACACGGACAAGGATCTGGCCCACCTCAATGAGCAGATCAAGAACTATGACGCCAGGATGACCGTCATCACCGACAAGTGGGCCGCCATCGCCGTCCAGGGCCCCAAGTCCAAGGAGATCCTGCAAACGCTCTCCGGCGGCGAGGCCATCACCGAGCCGGTGAAGAACGCGCTGAACACCCTGCAGTTCGAGGGCCGTACCGTCCGCGTGGCCAAGACGGGTTACACCGGCGAGCCTCTGGGCTTCGAGGTCTATATTGAGAGCGCCGAGGCCGCGTGGCTGTGGAACCGCCTCATCGAGCTGGGCGCCAGGCCCGCCGGACTGGGCGCGCGGGACACCTGCCGCCTGGAGGCCTGCCTGCCCCTGTACGGCCACGACATGGGCGACGATCCCGAGGGCAGGGAGATCCCCATTTTCGCCGTGCCACTGGCCAAGTTCGCCGTCAGCTTCTCCGAGCAGAAGGGCGATTTCATCGGCCGCGAGCCGCTGGAGAAGCAGTACGCCGCCTTCAAGCGCATTATGAACCGGGACTTCTCCGACCTGACCGACCTGCCCCGCCGCATCATGCCCATCACCCTGCTGGACAAGGGCGTCATGCGCGCCGGTATGCCGGTTTACAAGGGCGAGAAGCAGATCGGCTTCGTCACCAGCGGCACCATGGTCCCCTACTACCGCCATGAGGGCGAGGGCCTCAGCACGGTCATCCTGGAGGAGACCGCCAAGCGGTCCATCGGCCTGGCCATCGTGGACAGCGACACCATCGAGGACGACGAGGTCCAGGTGGACGTCCGCGGCCGCAGGCTGAAGGCCGTGATCCCCCCCTACCACATGCGTGTGGACGCGCCTCCCTTCGCCCGTCCCATCATCTACCGTCCCGACGAGGACGAGAACGCCGTCGGCTCCGGCGACCGGGCTCCCAAGGCCCTGGAACTCATCGGCAAGGCCATCGACAACCACGTGTGGCGGCAGGAGAAGTGCGTGAACCTGATCCCCTCCGAGATGAGCCCCTCCCGCGCCGTGCGTCTGCTGTGCGCCAGCGACCCGTCCTTCCGCTACGCGGAGCACCGGAAGATCAAGAGCTTCTATGACGCGGACGTGTTCTACTACCAGGGCACCGAGTTCATCGACGAGGTGGAGCAGCTGCTGGTGGAGGAAATGCGGGCCTTTATGGGCTGCTACCAGGTGGAGACCCGGTGCATCAGCGGCCAGATGTCCAACACGGCGGTGTTCTCCTCCCTGATGGACTGGAAGAACCGCCTGGACCGCAAGCACGACCCCAAGCGTCTGGGCTATATCCTGAACAACCACATCGTCAAGGGCGGCCACCTGTCCGCTCAGCCCATGGGCGCGCTGCATGACTATGTCGCCATCGATCCCGTCACCGAGCGGCAGGCCGTGGTGAACTTCCCGGTCTGCAGGGACAACATCTACAAGATCGACGTGGAAGAGACCAAGAAGGTCATCGACCAGTACCGTCCCGAGTTCATCATCTTCGGCAAGAGCATGGTGCTGCACAGGGAGCCTGTCGCCGCCATCCGCAAGTACGTGGACGACATGGGCCTGGAGACCACCATCATGTACGACATGGCCCACGTTCTGGGCCTCATCGGCGACCACTTCCAGAAGCCCTTCCAGGAGGGCGCGGAGATCGTCACCGGCTCTACCCATAAGACCTTCTTCGGTCCCCAGCGCGGCATCATCGGCGTCAATTACAAGAAGGGCGATCTGAAATACGGCCTGTGGGAGACCATCGAGAGCCGCGCCTTCCCCGGCAGCGTCTCCAACCACCACCTGGGCACCCAGCTGGGCATGCTGATGGCCGCCTACGAGATGAACCAGTTCAAGGACGAGTACCAGAAGGCCGTGGTCAGCAACGCCAAGAGCTTCGCCAGGAGCCTGAAGGCAGCCGGCCTGGACGTGGCCGGCGATCCCGCCAACGACTACACCGAGACCCACCAGGTCATCGTNAACGTNGGCTACGGCACCGGNCCCGANGTNGCCATGCGNNTGGAGCGNAACANCATCATCTGCAACTANCAGGCCACCCCCGAGGAGGAGGGCTTCACCGCCTCCGGCGCGCTGCGCATGGGCGTCAACGAGATGACCCGCTTTGGCTTCGGTCCCGAGGAGTTCGACAAGCTGGCCCAGATCATGGCCGACTGCATCCTGCGGGGCAGGGAAGTCGGCGAGGATATCACCAGGCTGCGCGAGGGCTACACTGAGATGAAGTACTGCTTCACCGAGGATCAGGTTGCCGGCGCCCTCAACGAGCTGGCGAAAAAATCCGGGATCTGACCGGCATTTTACCGTACCACCAATCAACCATTCAAAATATAAGGAGGAACACACAATGAATCATCCCGCTGAACTGAAGTACACCAAGGACCACGAGTGGATCAAAATGATCGACGACACCACCGCCCTGGTGGGCATCACCGATTTCGCCCAGAGCGAGCTGGGCGACCTGGTGTTCATCAACCTGCCCCAGGAGGGCGACGAGGTCACCGCCGAGGAATCCTTCTGCGACGTGGAGTCCGTCAAGGCCGTGTCCGACGTTATGAGCCCCTGCACCGGCGTGGTGGAGGAGGTCCATACCGAGCTGGAGGACGAGCCCCAGATGCTCAACGAGGATCCCTATNAGGCATGGATTGCCCGGATCAAGGACATCACCGCCTTCGGCGAGCTGATGACCGCCGACGAGTACGTGGCGTTTATCCAGAAGTAAGGGCCTGCATTCATAACCGGGGGATGCCGCCCGGGCAGCGTTCAACGGTTGTGAATACAGGTTCTAAGAACACGGGAGGGGCCAACGGCCCCTCCCTATCCGAATAAGAAAGGAAGACAAACGTTATGGGAACCTACGTCCCCAATACCGAGGCCCAGAAGCAGGCCATGCTCTCCGCCATCGGCGTGGGCGCGGTGGAGGAGCTGTTCGCCGCCGTGCCCCGCGAGATGCTGGTGGACGCGCTGGACCTGCCTGAGGGACTCAGCGAGCTTGCCGTCCGGCAGAAGGTCACCGCCATGGCGCGGAAAAACCGGGTGTATGACACCGTCCTCCGGGGCGCGGGCGCGTACCGCCACTTTATCCCCGCCGCGGTGAAGAGCGTCGTCAGCCGTGAAGAGCTGGTCACCGCTTACACCCCCTATCAGGCGGAGATCAGCCAGGGCATTTTGCAGTCCATTTTTGAGTACCAGACCATGATCTGCGCCCTNACGGGCATGGACGTCAGCAACGCCTCCGTCTACGACGGGGCCACCGCCGCCGCCGAGGCCCTGGCCATGTGCCGGGACNGGAAGCGGANCAAGGCATANGTNTCCGCCTGCGCNGANCCNCAGNNNATNGAGNNCATGNNGACCTACTGCTTCGGCTCCGGCATGGNGNTGGAGNTCNTNCCGGANAAGGANGGNCGNACGGANNTNGAGGCGCTGAANNCCGCNCTGGGNGCGGANGCCGCCCATGGGGCAGATGCTGCCTGCGTTTANATNGCCCAGCCCAACTACTATGGCAGCATCGAGGACGCCAAAGCCATCGGCGAGGCCGCCCACGCCGCCGGAGCCAAGTATATCATGGGGTGCAACCCCATTGCGCTGGCCGTGATGGAGACCCCCGCCGCCTGCGGCGCGGACGTAGCCGTGGGCGAGGCACAGCCCCTGGGCCTGGATATCGCTTTCGGCGGGCCGTACCTGGGCTATATGGCCGCTACCAAGGCAATGTTCCGCAAGCTGCCGGGCCGTATCGTGGGCCAGACCCACGATGTGGACGGCAACGTGGGCTATGTGCTGACGCTGACCGCCCGGGAGCAGCACATCCGCCGGGAGAAGGCCAGCAGCAACATCTGCTCCAATCAGGCGCTGTGTGCCTTTACCGCCGGCGTCTACATGACCGCCATGGGCGCGGACGGCCTGAAGCAGGCCGCGACCCTCTCCATGTCCAAGGCGCATTATTTTGCCGCCGAACTGGAGAAGATCGGTCTGACAAGAGTACACGGCGGCGAGTATTTCCATGAGTTCGTCACAAAGTGCGAAAACCCGGACAAGGTCCTCAAGGCTCTGGATGACAACGGCATTCTGGGCGGCCTGCCGGTAGAGGACGGCATCCTGTGGTGCGTCACCGAGCTGGTGAGCAGGGATGAGCTGGACCGGGCCGCGGCTATTATCAAGGAGGTGTGCTGAGATGAAGCTGATTTTTGAAAAGGGCGCTCCCGGCCAGCACCTGACTTTAATGCCTCCCTGCGACGTGCCGGAGGTCACGCTGTCCAATCCCCGGACGCAGCCGCTGGATCTGCCCCATGTGTCCGAGACGGAGCTGACCCGCCATTATACTGCCCTGGCTAAGCGGGTCCACGGGGTCAACGACGGCTTCTATCCCCTGGGCTCCTGNACCATGAAGTANAACCCCAAGATCAANGAGGACATGGCNNNNCTNCCNGGCTTNACNCAGATNCANCCCCTCCAGNNNGNGGAGANNGTNCAGGGCTGNCTGGAGGTCCTGCACGAGTCGGAGAAGCTGCTGTGCGAGATCACCGGCATGAACGCCATGACCTTCCAGCCCGCCGCCGGGGCCCATGGCGAGTTCACCGGCCTGCTGCTGATCAAGGCCTATCACGCCCACCGCAATGACACTGCCCGGACGAAGATCATCGTCCCCGACTCCGCCCACGGCACCAATCCGGCCTCCGCCGTCATGGCGGGGTTCACGGTGGTGAACATCCCCTCCTCCGCTGACGGCTGCGTGGACGTGGAGGCCCTGCGGGCCGCCGTCGGTCCGGATACCGCCGGCCTGATGCTGACCAATCCGAATACAGTCGGTATTTTTGACAAGAATATTTTGGAAATCACCAGGATCGTCCACGACGCGGGGGGCCTGTGCTACTACGACGGCGCCAACCTCAACGCGGTCATGGGCGTGGTCCGGCCCGGCGACATGGGCTTTGACGTGATCCACCTGAACCTGCACAAGACCTTCTCTACGCCTCACGGCGGCGGCGGCCCCGGTTCCGGCGCGGTGGGCTGCAAGGACTTTTTGCGGCCCTATCTGCCCGGTCCTGTGGTAACGAAGGACGAGGCCGGGTATCACCTGGTCAGGCCGGAGCATTCCATCGGCCGCGTGAAGAACTTCTGCGGCAACTTCGCCGTGGTGGTAAGGGCTCTGACCTACGTTCTGACGCTGGGCCGGGAGGGCATTCCCGAGGCGGCGAAGAACGCGGTGCTCAACGCCAACTATATGATGAAGCTGCTCAGCGAGAAGTATGCCATGGCCTACGCGGGCCCGTGCATGCACGAGTTTGTCATGACCCTTCAGGACCTGAAGGACGCCACCGGCTGCTCCGCCATGGACATCGCCAAGGGACTTCTGGATCACGGCATCCATCCGCCTACGATGTACTTCCCCCTCATCGTCCACGAGGCCCTCATGATCGAGCCCACCGAGACGGAGAGCCAGGAGACCATGGACGAGGTGTGCGGCGTATTCCTGGCGCTCTGGGATCTGGCCCACAGCAATCCCCAGGCGCTGCATGACGCTCCCACCAGGACCCCCGTCCGCCGCCTGGACGAGGTCGGCGCGGCGCGGAATCCGGTGCTGCGGTATATAGTCGAAGCGGCCGAAAAAGAGTGAAGCTCGGCGGATAAAATGGGCCGCAGTTTTGTTGTTGTCCTTGACGGGCGTCGGCCCGCCTGCGTCCTCCGCCTCGCTGCGGCCCATTTCCCCTCGCCTCCTTTTTACTCTTTCTCAACCGCATCGACTATACGCCCGCGGAGTAATCGTGCAGAGAGGCCTTTTCGAGAAGAGGAAAGCATGCCAGGCAAAGTGCCTGGCACGCTTCTGCGTGTCAAAAAAGATGCTGCGCATCTTTTTTGAGGGGGGTCTCGCTACGCTCTGCGCCTCGGTTGTCCGCTTACAGCGGACAATTCGACGCTCGCTCCGCGCAAAGTGTTTTTC
>JAAVHF010000011.1 GCA_014799845.1 Oscillibacter sp.
ATCGGACAGAGAGGTGGCGCTGGTGGTATCCAGGGAGCCGTCCAGCAGCTTGATGCCGTTGAAGTTGGCGCTGTCGGCGATACGGTTGATCTCGCTCTTGAGCTGGGTGACTTCCTTCTGGAGGGCGGCGCGGTCGACCTCGTTATCGTAGGTGCCGTTGGCGGACTGGGTGGCCAGGTAGTCCATGCGGTTGAGCATGTCCTGGATCTCCTGCATGGCGCCCTCGGCGGTCTTCACCAGGGAGATGCCGTCCTTGACGTTCTTCTGGGCGGCGTTCAGGCCGGTGATCTGAGCGCGCATCTTCTCGGAAATGGCCAGACCGGCGGCGTCGTCACCGGCGCGGTTGATCTTGTAACCGGAAGACAGCTTCTCCAGGTTCTTGGACAGAGCGGAGGTGTTGTTGCTGTAGTTGCGGTAGGCGTTCATCGCCATGATATTATGCTGAATTCTCATTGTTTTGCCTCCTTAGCAAAATTTTAGTGTGTTTGAACCTTCCCTTGTTCTCCCACAGATGTGATTTGCCGCGCCGTCCGTCTTTACCGCCGTGGCCACATCGGCAAAAATTTTCGGCGCAGATTATATTCCAAACCGGCTCG
The DNA here is from genome assembly GCA_014799845.1 of Oscillibacter sp. Lineage (GTDB taxonomy): Bacteria > Bacillota > Clostridia > Oscillospirales > Oscillospiraceae > Pelethomonas. The sequence goes on from JAAVHF010000011.1 coordinate 597, forward strand.
TCAGCCGTTTGAAATCTCGCTGGATTACCCGCTTTCCCTGTACGGGCGGAAACATTTAAAGGCGTTATCCCTTACTCTATCCTACATATCGGCACATCGTCTGAGAAATTAAGAAGGTTTCAAAATAAATTTTTGCCTGGAGATGGAGGCGGCCTGCCATGGAATACCGGCGGCGGCCTGTTCGGCCGGCGGTTATGGAAACTGCTCCGCAGGTAAAATGTTACACACTCCTTATCGCTGAATCAGGGCACTTTTTCGTTGCATTACGGCTTCTATTGTGTTACTATTGTCAAAGACGGAGCAATAGCGCCTGATGAGATTTGTCTGCCATACATATGGCAGATTGCCGTTAACGCCAGATGGAGGTCAGCGGCATATTAATAGAAGCGAGGCAGGGCAGGATGAAGGCAGACGGTCGGAAAGAAGAATATGTGGAGATTGATTTGCTTCGCTTGGCGAAGGCGTTGTGGCATCGGGCCTGGGTCATTATTTTGTCGATGGCGCTCTGTGGAGCGGCGGCGTTTTTCTGCACCTGTTTCCTGGTGACGCCTCTTTATAAATCGAGCGCCCTGCTGTATGTCAATAACAGTTCCCGCGCCGTTGACAGCACTTCAGTCAGTCAGGCGGACCTGTCGGCTTCTCAGACGCTGGTTGAAACCTATATTGTCATTTTGAAGACCAGGCTGACGCTGAACGAGGTCATTGAGCAGGCAGGGCTGGAGTACACCTACGAGGAGCTGCGGGACATGATCAGCGCGTCGTCAGTGAATTCAACGGAAATTCTTGAAATCACGGTGACCAGTCCGGATCCCGCCGAGGCGGAGTGCATAGCCAATACGATCGTACAGGTGCTTCCGGAAAAGATCTCCGAGATCGTGGAGGGAAGCTCTGTGCGTACAGTGGATTTCGCCGTGCGGCCCATCCGCAAAAGCTCCCCCAGCATTACACGGAATACGGCGGTTGGCTGTATGATTGGTATGATCCTCAGCTGCGGCGCGATCGCTTTGCTGGAGCTGTTTGATGAGCGGGTCCGGGATGAGGAATATCTGATACAGACTTATCACCTGCCGGTTTTGGCAGCGGTGCCGGATCTGATGAAATCCGGTGAGCCCCTCAGGTACAGCTATGGAAGAGGCCGCGAGACGGCGGGCAGGGAGGAGAGCTAGGATCCCATGCGGAGAACAGGCAAAAAGAGCGGGTATGCGCTGCGGAATGAAGAGCAGCATGTCTTTGGCAAAGATCTCAGTGCCGCGGCGGCGGAAGCCTATAAGCTGCTGCGGACGAATATCTTGTTTGCGCTGCCTGACGAGCAGAAATGCAGAGTTGTCGGCGTCACCAGCGCCAGCGGCGGCGAGGGGAAAAGCACAACGGCGCTGAATCTCGCCTATATGCTGGCTGAGGCGGGAGAACGCGTTCTCTTGATTGAAGGCGATATGCGCCTGCCATCCATCTCCAGACAGCTGAAATTAAAGGCCGCTCCCGGGTTGTCCAATGTCTTGGCCGGGCGCAGCGAGGCGCGGGAGGTCCTGCAGGAGTCAGGACTTCACAGCCGTCTCCAGGTCGTCAGCTCGGGGGACGTTTCTCCGAATCCCTCGGACCTGCTCAGTACAAAGGCCGCCCGCGTTTTGATCGAAAATCTTTCTGAAGATTACGATTTTATCGTATTGGATCTGCCTCCGGTCACGGGGGTGGCGGATGCGCTGGCGGCGTCGAGGCTGACAGACGGTATGATCATAGTAGTGCGTCAGAATTACACCAACCGGCGCGATGTAGCGGATGCCATGCGGCAATTCAGCTATGTGAACGCGAAAGTTTTGGGATTTGTGATGACCCGGACCGATACGGACAAGGGGAAGAGACGGCGCGGCGGAACGGCGTAGATTGTTTGCAAAAGGAAACCTCTGCAAACGTGTGGGGTGGGATAGACAAGATGAAAAGACAAAACGACAAAAGAGGACTGCGGTTTCAGCAAGCGAGCACCCTGTTCCTGATCCTCTATGATGTGCTGGCAGTAAACGCTTCCTATTTTTTTGCCCTGTGGGTTCGCTTTGAATGCCGGTTTTCCCTGATACCGGAAGAATATTTGCTGGCGTTTTCTCAATTTGCGCCGATTTATACGATTGCCGCGATTTTTGTGTTTTGGTTTTGCAGGCTTTACAAGAGCGTCTGGCAGTTCGCGAGCTATTATGAGCTGCTGCATGTGATGATTGCGACAGCGATCACTTTTGTCATCCAAACAGCCGGAATCACCATCTTGTTTAAGCGGATGCCGCTCTCCTACTATGCCCTCGGCATTATAACGCAGATGGGGCTGGTGGCCTGCATCCGATTCGGCTACCGGTTTACGCTGCTGCTGAGAAACGCGCATGAATCCGGCGGGACGCAGGAAAGCCGCGTGATGCTGATTGGGGCCGGCGTGGCTGGACAGACCATCCTGCATGATACCAGAAAGAACGAATATGCCCGCAGCAGAATTTGCTGTATTATCGATGATGATCCCAATAAATGGAAGCGGTATATTGACGGCGTACCGATTGTCGGCGGCAGAGACGAGATCATGCGCAGCGTAGAAAAATACCGTATTGAAAAAATATTTGTCGCCATTCCCAGCGCATCGCCGGAGGACCGGCGGGAAATTTTGAATATCTGCAATGAGACGAACTGCGAGCTGAAGAACCTGCCCGGAATTTATCAATTTGTCACCGGTGAAATCTCCGTATCCGCGATGGAGGATGTATCGGTCGCGGATCTTTTGGGCCGCGAAGCCATCCGGGTCAAAATGGACGAGGTGTTTCAGGCGCTCAACGGTAAGGTCATTATGGTGACCGGCGGAGGCGGCTCTATTGGCAGCGAGTTATGCCGCCAGATTGCCGCTCATGAGCCAAAGCGGCTGATTATTTTTGACGTATATGAGAATGACGCCTATGATATTCAGCTTGAGCTGAAGGAAAAGCATCCTGAGCTGGATCTGGTAACGTTGATCGGGTCTGTGCGTGACGGCAGGCGGCTCGTGCAGATATTTGATCAATACCGCCCGGAGATCGTTTATCACGCGGCGGCGCACAAGCACGTCCCGCTGATGGAGGACAGTCCCTGTGAATCCATCAAGAACAACACCATCGGCACATATAAAACCGCCTATGTCGCCATGGCCTATGGCTGCCAGAAGTTTGTGCTGATCAGTACGGACAAGGCGGTCAATCCGACCAATATTATGGGCGCGTCGAAGCGCCTGTGCGAAATGGTGATCCAGTCCTTTGACAGAAAGATCAGGGACGGGACAATAGGTGAACTCCCCCCGCTTTTTACGCACGGCGAGGAGGAGTACTATTATCTGCGCGGCCAGCTTGCGTCCGCGCAAACGGAATTTGTGGCGGTCCGCTTTGGAAATGTGCTGGACAGCAATGGATCGGTGGTTCCGCTGTTCAAAAAGCAGATCCGCCGCGGCGGTCCGGTGACAGTTACGCATCCGGACATCGTCCGGTATTTTATGACGATTCCGGAAGCGGTCAGCCTGGTGCTTCAGGCGGGTACATATGCCCATGGCGGCGAGATTTTCGTGCTGGATATGGGCAGCCCGATAAAAATAGATACATTGGCCAGGAATTTGATCCGGCTTTCCGGTTACAGGCCGGACGTAGATATCAAAATCGTCTATACCGGCCTTCGCTCCGGAGAAAAGCTCTACGAGGAGAAGCTGATGAACGAGGAGGGAATGGAGAGAACGCCGAATAAGCTCATCCACGTTGGCTGCCCCATTCCCTTTGATACGGATGAGTTCCTGACGCAGCTGGGACGGCTGATGGCAGCTGCCTATGCCAACGATGAAAATATACGGGATATTGCCGCGGAGATAGTTCCCACATACCATCCCGCGGGAAAAGGAACGGCATAATGAAGAAATTGGCGATCACAGGCATCACCGGAAAGAATGGGAAATACTTATTTCAGCATCTCGTCCAGAACGAGACGCTCGTGTTGGAAGCGTGGGCGGGGATACGGCTCAACATCCGCGATAAGAAAAAAGCTGATTTCATTGAAAAAGCCGGGACAGGAATCCCGCTGGAATATGTTGTCGGGGATTTAAGCGAACCGGCTGTGGCTGAACAGCTGCTGCAGGGGTGCGATACGCTGCTTCATATTGCCGGAATTCATAAAAGCCCCGCTATGGTGAGAGCCGCAGTAAAGCAGGGGGTTCAGCGGCTGATTTTAGTTCATACAACGGGGGTTTATTCTAAATACAAAAGGGCCGGCGAGGAGTACCGTAAGATCGATGATGAGGTTTACCGGCTTGTAAAGGAGAGCAATATTGCGCTCACAATTCTGCGCCCCACCATGATTTACGGTACGACCACCGATAAAAACATATCCGTTTTTATCAAAATGGTGGACAAACTCAAAATTATGCCCACGGTGAATGGGGCCCGCTATGAATTGCAGCCGGTTCATTGCGCCGATTTGGGGAAGGCGTTTTATCAGGTGCTGATGAGTTCCGAAAGATGCAATGGAAAGGACTATATTTTATCCGGCGGCGCGCCGATCGAGCTGCGCCGGATTTTTGAGGAGATCGCAAAAAATCTGGGGGTGAAGCGTTGCTATGTCAGCTGCCCATTCCCGATTGCCTACGCGGGAGCTTGGACGATTTATCTGTTCACGCGGGGAAAAAAGGATTTGAGAGAAAAGGTTCAACGGTTATGTGAGCCGCGGGTGTTCAGTTATGAAGCCGCTGCCAACGATTTTGGATATGCCCCGATGACGTTCCAGGAGGGCATTATCCAGGAAGTAAGGGATTATTTGGCGGAGAAGGAAGGCCTGATACGGCCGGGGGAGATATAAATGCTGTTATGGCGGATTTAAGGGGAATCGGGATGGCGGCGGCAGTCCTCATTATTATATTTATTGGATTGTCTGTCGTTGCGGGACTGAAAAAAGGAGCGTCCGTTTATGACGATCAGCCGGAGGAGAAGAATCCCAATGCGGGCCCTTCGGATTTGAACAGGAGAGGCGGCATTTACGAAAGAATAATCAAGGGCGTAATGGACAGGCTGCTGGCGTTTTTCGGACTTGTTATCCTGTCTCCTGTATATATCGTGATCTTTCTGGCGGTTTACGTGGATGATCCGGGGCCCGTTCTATTCACGCAAAAGCGGGTAGGGAAGAATAAGGAGTACTTCAAGCTCCATAAGTTCAGGAGCATGAAGGTGTCTACGCCTCACGATACGCCGACGCACCTGCTGGAAAATCCGGAGCAGTACATAACCAGGGTTGGCAAGTTTCTGAGAAAATCCAGCCTGGATGAGCTGCCTCAGATTTGGGATATTTTTATTGGAAACATGAGCGTCATTGGTCCGCGTCCCGCTCTCTGGAATCAGGACGACCTGATAGCGGAGCGTGATAAGTATGGCGCCAACGATATAAAGCCGGGGCTGTCCGGCTGGGCGCAGATCAATGGCCGCGATGAGCTGGCGATTGCGGTGAAGGCCGGACTCGACGGCGAGTATGTGGAAAAAGAAAGCTTTATCTTTGACGTGGGATGTTTTCTTGGTACGATACGCAGTGTGCTGAGACGGGATGGCGTCATGGAGGGCGGCACCGGGGAAATGAGCAGGAACGAAGAAAAGGCAGGAAGCGGCAAATAGTGAGATGAGGATATTGGTTGTATGTCAGTATTACTATCCCGAACCCTTCAGACACCCGGATATCTGTGAGGAATTGGTCAAGCGGGGCGGTCATGAGGTAACCGTTGTGACCGGTTTGCCAAACTACCCGATGGGCGAGATTTATGACGGATACCGCAAGGGTGAGAAGCGGGATGAAATATTAAACGGCGTAACGGTGCACAGGTGCTTCACAATCGGAAGGAAACACAATGTGATGTATCGTTTCCTCAATTATTACAGCTACGCTTTTTCTTCTGTAGGCTATGTAAAGAAACTGGCGGGGGATTACGATGTGGTGCTTGTACATCAGCTTTCGCCGGTAATGATGGCTTATGCGGCCATACAGTATAAGAAAAAGCACGGTGTGCCGGTGGTGCTGTACTGTCTCGATCTGTGGCCGGAGAGCCTGGTGGCGGGCGGCATTGCAAGAGACAGCGCGCTCTATAAAATTTTTCATAGAATATCGGAGAAAATCTACCGGCAGGCCGATCAGATTCTTGTCAGCAGCAGATCGTTTGTCAGCTATTTTGAGAGAGAATTCAGGATGACGGGCATTGAATATCTCCCCCAGTACGCGGAAACGATTTTCACTCCCGAGCAGTGCCGGAAGGTGGAAAACGGCTGTATAGACCTGATGTTTGCCGGAAACCTTGGGACGGCACAGAGTGTTGGGACGATCATTGAGGCGGCGAGACTGACCGCCGGGATTCCGAATCTCCGCTGGCATATTGTTGGCGACGGGGCAGAATTGGAGCGCCTGCGGACCATGGCGGCAGGAATGGATCAGGTCGTTTTTCACGGCCGCAAGCCTCTGGAAGAAATGCCGAAATATTACGCAATGGCTGATGCAATGCTCGTCACGATGCAGAAAGATCCCGTTCTGAGTCTGACCCTGCCCGGAAAGGTTCAGACGTATATGGCTGCCGGCAAGCCAATCCTTGGAGCGATTGACGGAGAAACAGCGCAGGCTGTAGAAGCCGCTGGCTGCGGCGTATGTTCCGGCGCGGAGGATGCGGAGGCGTTGGCGGAGAATGTCCGGAGGTTTATTGGTATGGACAGGAGAATGCTGGGGCGGAATGCGCGGGCGTATTATGATAAACATTTTGAAAAGCAGAGGTTTCTTGACCGGCTGGAGCGCTTCTTGACTCGCTGCGCGGCGTCGGGAGGTTCTGTATGAGGGCGTTGCTGCTCAACAGCGTCTGCGGCATTCGCAGCACCGGCAGGATCTGTACCCAGCTCGCGCAGGAGCTGGAGGAACAGGGACATGAAGTAAAGATTGCCTTTGGCCGGGAGAAAACTGTACCGGAGCAGTTTCAGAAATACGCGGTTCCCATCGGCTGCGGTTTTGATGTGAAGATGCACGCGCTTCGTACCAGGCTGCTGGACGATCATGGCTTTGGCTCCCGGCGCGCTACGAAGAAGTTTCTGGAATGGGCGGACGCGTATGATCCGGCTTTGCTGTGGCTGCACAACATCCATGGGTACTATATCAATATCGAGCTGCTTTTTGATTGGATCAAGAGCCGTCCGCAGATGCAGGTCTGCTGGACGCTGCATGACTGCTGGGCTTTTACGGGACACTGCACATATTTCACCGCGGCAAAATGCGAACGGTGGCGTACAGGCTGCCGGAGGTGTTCCCAGAAAGGACGGTATCCGGCAAGCGTGCTGCTTGACAACAGCAGGGGCAATTATTCCCGCAAGAAAGACTTATTCACAGGCGTCCGGTCGATGAAACTGATTACGCCCTCGGGATGGCTGGCCGGCCTTGTGCGGCAGAGCTTCCTGAGAGAGTATCCGGTAGAAGTCCGGTATAACGCAATTGATACGGAGACATTCAAGCCGACTGCCGGAAATTTTCGGCGGAAATATGGCCTGGAGGACAAGAAGCTCATTCTTGGCGTGGCCAGTGTGTGGGATGAGCGCAAGGGGCTGCAGGACTTTTTCAGGCTGGCAAGGGCGCTTGACGATTCATATGCGCTCATACTGGTTGGGGCCAGCGACGCGCAAATGCGGCGGTTTGAAAGCAATATGATCGGAATTCGAAAAACCAATCATGCCCGCGAGCTGGCGGAGATCTACACGGCGGCGGATGTATTCTTCAACCCCACATATGAGGATAACTATCCCACGGTGAACTTGGAGGCGCAGGCCTGCGGGACGCCAGTGGTCACATACGATTCGGGAGGTTCGGCGGAGACGCTCCACACCGCGGAGAGCGTCTCCGTACGGTCCGGGGCTCTGGAGGAGAGCATATGTCTTCTCAAGCAAATCTGTGAAAGGTCGCACAAAGGATGAAGATTGTACATATTGAGGATTTTTTTCATCCTGAAGCGGGATACCAGATCAATATTCTGCCGAAGTATATGGTGCGGGCGGGGCATGAGGTAACGATTATCACATCCGAGGCGGACAAAGCCGCAAAGCAGCTGACGGGCTTTTTTGGCACGGACGGTATTGCGGAAAAGGATTTCACATATACGCGCGACTATGGGGTGAAAATTATCCGGCTGCCGTTGCGGGCGTTTATCAGCGGAAGAGCGGTCTTTACGTCCGCGTTATACCGGACGATCGAAAACGAGAAACCGGATGTGCTCTTTATCCACGGCAACGATACGCTGACGGGAATGCGCTGTCTGTTGAGACGGAAGAAACTGAGCTATCCGATGGTAATGGACAGCCATATGCTGGAAATGGCATCCAAAAACAGATTCAAAAAAGCATACAGGCAGATATACCGGAAAATCTTTACGCCCATTCTTTTAAAAAACAATATACCCGTCATACGGACACAGAACGACCCCTATGTGGAAAAATGCCTGGGCATTCCGTTGGAAAAAGCGCCGTGGATCTCTGTCGGCTCAGATACGATGCTGTTTCATCCGGATGAAGCCCGGCGCGCGGCTTTCCGAAAAGAGCACAAAATACCGGAGAAGGCGTTTGTTGCGCTCTACGCGGGAAAGCTTGATGAGGACAAGGGCGGGATGCTTCTCGCCAACGCGCTCTGTAAGCCCTTTACAACGGGACGTGAGCTTGTGTTCGTCATTGTTGGGAAAACTGTAGGAGAATATGGGCTTCAGGTAGAAAAAATGCTCTCCAAAAGCGCGAATCGGATTTTGCGTTTTCCAACACAAAAATATGCCGGCCTTGCGGAATTCTATCAGGCGGCAGATGCAGCCCTGTTTCCTAAGCAGTGCAGCCTGAGCTTCTATGATGTGCAGGCATGCGGACTGCCGGTTGTTTTTGAAGACAACAGCGTAAATGTTGACCGGGCGGCCTATGACAACGCCTTACTGTTCAGAGCGGGGGACGCAGAAGATTTCCGCGCCGGAATCATGAAAATGGCCGCTATGCCCGCAAAGCAGTATGATTCCATGCGAAGGAACGCGGTTTCTTTGATAAAGAAATCCTATGATTATGCAGATATTGCACAACAATACATGGATTGCCTGACGAAAACGGTTCAGCAGTATTGGGGGGAGCGGGGAAGACCGTTATGAGGGTCTGCTTTTTATTGGGAGGACTGACCTCCAGCGGCGGCATTGGACGCGTGACGTCGGTGCTGGCGAATCAGCTGGCTGAATGCAAAGACATTGACTGCTGCCTGCTGAGTTATTACGATGCAAAAAGAGAAAACGTGTACGCCATTTCTGATAAGGTAGAACAAAGTTTTCTTTTCCCCGCTTATTGCAGTATGACGAAGTGTATGACGCAGGGAGGGCCGGGAAGGCTGCGGGTATTTCTGCAAAATAACGCAATCGATATCATTGTTGCGTGTGGAGCGCTGTTTTTTCCCGTTTCTGTCCGCGCGGTAAAGGGGACGCGGATCAGGTGTATTTGTTGGGAACACACCTCGCCCGCGTCAGGCGCGGATCACCGCTTTCAGGGACTGGCAAGGCGATATGGTATTTCCAAATCGGATATGAACGTTGTACTCACGAAGAGCGCTGTGCGCATGTATGTTGAAAACTTCGGGTGCAGAAATACTTTGCAGATTTACAATCCGATCGACCAGTCTGTTTTGGAGCGAGCTTCCGCCTATCAAAGGGATTCCAAGCGCATAATCAGCGTAGGGCGGCTGACGTATCAAAAGAATTTTTCTCTGGCCGTAGAAGCGGCGTCGCGCGTCCTGCCCGCATTCCCCGGATGGACATGGGATATTTACGGAGAAGGGGAGGAGCGGGAGCAGTTGGAGCGGTTGATCCAGAAAAAAGGACTTTATGGAAGGGTCCGCCTGCGGGGAGAGGTTGATAACTTATATGATTTATACCAGGATTACAGCTTCGCCGTCATGACGTCCCGGTATGAAGGCTTTCCAATGTCGCTTCTGGAGGGCTTGGGAAACGGCCTTCCACTCATCAGCTTCGATATTGCGACGGGGCCGGATGAAATCATTACCTCAGGAGAAAACGGCTTCCTTGTGGAAGCGGGCAATGTGGACATGCTTGCGGAACGGATGCGGGAGATGATGCTTGATTCGGAAAAGCGCGAACAGATGAGCCGTAAAAGCCGCAAAAGGATTCCGGATTTTTCTATGGCTAATTTTGTGAATAAATGGGCTGCGCTGCTCGCCATGATGTGAAGGCTGGAACAGGGAATGAAAATACATGTGAAACTGCAAAGCAAACGTATCGGCTGTTCGGAGCCGCCGGTTTTGACGGTGATGTTTTGCATATACATTATGCTGTCCTTCTTTGAGAATTATTTGGCCCGCTTTTTTGGCAGCAGCACAAAATATTTTCTGCTGCTGATGCTTTGCTTATGGGTATATTGTGAGCATTTCAAAATAAGGCTGAATATCCTCTCGTCGGCTGTTTTGACGTGGTTTGTCTATAAAGTAATTTCCATTGCCTGGTCCAGTATGGAGAACAATGATGTGCGTGCGCACTTGTTTTCACAGATTGGCATGGTACTCCTCGTGACCATTGTTACATCCCGTGTTCGAAGCAGGGGGTTTTTACAATTGATCCTGCGGGTAAACTATGGGTGCAGTTTCCTGTTTGGCGTGCTGTCAATTATTTTTCGGAGTCCGTACCTGCGCGAATCCCTTACCTCCAGGCAGGTTTTAACACTGTGGGGACAGCAGATGGACCCCAATAACTGCGCCGCTTTTTTGGGTATCGCGGTTGGGCTGGGAGCGTATTCGATGTTTTGTGAGAAGAAGCATCGGGTCCTGAATGCCATCGTTGTGCTGGTTAATTCAGGCGCAATCATATTGACCGGATCGAGGGGCGGATTTCTGTTGGCGGTTCTTCTGGTTGCGGGCGCAATGCTGCTGCCGAACTGGAACATGCGGACGATAGGGCTGGACATTATAAAACGTATGGCCGTTATGATCGTAGTCGCATTCGTCGGCATCGTTCTTCTCAGCCGGTATACGGACATCCTGCAGGACGGCTTGGCAAGACTTCTTGCGTTTGATAATTATGAAGGCGGATCGGAACGGACGGACTTATGGGCGATTGCATTAAAGCATATCGAGCGGCATCCGCTATTTGGATGTGGATGGGGCGGGTACACCATAAGGAATGGTATGGCGATACATAATACATATTTGACAATACTGTGTGATACCGGAATGTTTGGCCTTGTGATATTTATTACGCCTATTATATACACAGGCTGTTACGCGCTGAAAAAGCGCGCGCTTTCCGCGGTGCTTATTCTGATGATCAGCCTGGTGCCCGCGTGCACTCTCGATTCAATCAACAAACGATACTTCTGGAACGCAATTATCATTGCGTTTATGATGGTTCAGTATATACAGAAGACCGGACGCTATATTCAAATCTGGGATGACGATGAGGCGGAAGCGGAGATTTGAGCTTGCATAAATTGACGGGCAGCTGTTCTGCCCTGCGTCAAAATAGTCCGCGATGCAATAGCCGGTGATTCTGCAAAGCTTGGACGGTATCAGGTTATAGGAGAACTCAGCAGTGGAAGACGGAAGACGAAGATCGGTCAACGGTGCGGCTGCAAATTTCATGCTGCTCACATTTGTTCAAGCGATCACAATGATGATGGGCATCATTGTGACAAAATTGCTGTCCGCGCATTTTTCGCTACAGGAATACGGCACATACGCGCAGGCGCTGCTAATAACAAATACCGCAACGTCGCTGTCCATTTTGGGACTGACAGACGCCACAAACTTTTTTTATAACAGAACGAAAGATGAAAAAATGCGGCGGGTATACATAGCCACTATTTTTTCCATCCAATATGTGGCAGGGACGGCGTGCGGTTTGGCAATTATCCTTTTCAGAGAGCGCATAATGGGATATTTTGGGAACAGTAAGCTGGAGTATTATTTGTTGATTATTGCGTTTACACCCCTCCTGAATAACTTGATCGCCATGTACCAGACGCTGTTTGTCTCCATTGGGAAAGCGAAAATCATTGCGGTCAAAAACCTGATCGTTTCTGTTATCCGCCTTATTACGGTTTTGCTTTCGTGTTATCTGTTCAAGGATATTATTGCCGTTACCTTTGTGATTCTGGCAATGGACATATGCCAGGCTGTGTATTTTTATTTTCTGTTTCAGAAACATAAAGCGCCTATTAAAATACGGGATGCCAATGCGGCGCTGATCAAAGAAATTTTGGTGTTCAGCGTACCGATGTCGATTGTGATTCTGACAAGCTCCCTGTCGCGGGATATTGATAAATATGTTATCAGTATTTTCGCCGACACAGAAACGCTTGCAATATACACCAATGCCGCTAAAGTGCCTCCGTTCAATATATTGACTTCCGCGCTCGTCACTGTGTTGATGCCAATTATTACGAAAATGCTGAACCAGAAACAATACAGCGGGGTAAAAAGCGTATTCAAACTATATCTCAGGATCGAATTTGTCCTCACCCTCATTTTTGTCGGGGGAGCCATAGCGGTTTCAGAAAATCTGATGAGACTTCTGTTTGATGAAAAATACCTGGTTGGCCTGCCGGTATTTGTTGTTTATCTTGTCATAGATATCGTACAGTTCGCCAATGTTACGACACTTCTGAGCGGCGCGGGAAAAACGAAAACCCTTATGTGGGTCTCTGTTACTGCGATGGCATGCAACGCGTGTTTCAATGTGTTGGGGTATAAGCTCTGGGGGCTGATCGGGCCGGCGGCAGTAACCCTGATCCTGACCGTTTTTATGGCGGCGGCGCTGCTGCACTTTGGCGCGAAAGAAGTGAAGGCGCGCGTTATCGATCTGTTCGATTTTAAGGAAATAGCCGTTGTCGGCCTGGAGATAGCCGTTGTTGGCCCGATCGCCTATTGGCTTTCGCGCTGCCTTGGCAGCATGAAAGTTCACTATGCAGTCAATTTGGCAATATGTTATGGCGGCTACGTCGTGGTCCTGGGCGCATTGAACTACAGGCGGATATTCGCGTGCTATAAAGAACTCAATCAATATAAATAGAGCGCGGTAATGAGGTAGAAGCATGGTAAACGTAATTGGTCTTGGGTACATTGGCCTTCCGACCGCACTGATGCTGGCGGCTCACGGCGTGGCGGTGACCGGTACGGACTGCAGAAAAGAACTGGTCGATACGCTGAAGGCGGGGAAGGCCGCGTTCCAGGAGAATGGGCTGGACGAACTGCTCCAAAATGCGCTGTCGGCGGGCATCCGGTTTACAACAGAATATCAGGCAACAGACACCTACATCATTTCTGTCCCGACGCCCTATGACAAGTTCAGCAAAAAGGTAGACGCCGGTTGTGTGGTCGCCGCTGTCGGGGATGTGGCGAAGATATGTCCAAAAGGCGCCACTGTGGTCATTGAATCCACGGTTTCACCCGGAACGATTGAAAAATTTGTCCGGCCCGCGCTTGAGGAAAGCGGTTTTGTGATTGGGGAGGATATCCATCTCGTTCACGCTCCCGAGCGGATCATTCCCGGCAATATGATCTATGAGCTAATTCATAACAACCGCACGATTGGCGCGGACGAGCCCGAGACCGGCGAGCGGATCAAGTCGTTGTACGCATCCTTCTGCCGGGGAGAGATCGTTGTTACGGATATTAAGACCGCCGAGATGACAAAGGTAGTGGAGAACACCTTCCGTGCGGTCAATATCGCCTTTGCCAATGAACTGGCGAAAATATGCCGCCATGACAATATGGATGTATATGAGATCATACGAATCTGCAACATGCATCCCCGCGTCAATATCCTTCAGCCGGGACCCGGCGTAGGCGGTCACTGTATCTCCGTGGACCCCTGGTTCCTGGTGGGAGACTATCCCAGTCTTGCCAAGGTGATAGACGAGTCCATGAAAACCAACGACAGTATGCCCGATTTTGTGCTCAACCGCGTCTATGAAATTATGAGAGAACGCGGTCTGACGGATCTTTCCCGGGTGGGATTGTATGGCTTGACTTACAAGGAAGATGTGGACGATATGCGGGAATCGCCAACGCTTCAGCTGCTGGAAAGCCAGGAGCGTCACCTGGCCGCCGGCCTGAAGGTCTACGATCCTATGGTCAAAAAGGACGTCGTCAGGAACCAGTATCACAGCCTGGATAAATTTTTAGCCGCTGTGGATCTTGTAGTCATCATGGTCAAGCACACGGAGATCAGAAATAATATGGATAAGCTGGCGGACAAGGTGGTACTGGACTGTCATAATATCTGCCATTTGCCCGGTGTTTATCATATTTAACAGGGGGGAGAACTATGACGTCATTTTCCGGCGCGACGCTGATGATTACCGGCGGGACCGGCAGCTTCGGCAGCGCCGTACTGAATCGTTTTCTGGAGACGGATATTGGCGAGATCCGCATTTTCTCCCGCGACGAGAAAAAGCAGGACGACATGCGCCATGAGCTCCAGGCAAAGTTTCCTGACTCTGCGCAGAAGGTCAAATTCTACATCGGCGACGTCCGCAGTCCGCAGTCTATTGCGGACGCTATTCCGGGTGTCGACTACGTATTCCACGCGGCGGCCCTCAAACAGGTGCCGTCCTGCGAGTTTTTCCCCATGCAGGCGGTACAGACAAACATCATCGGTACGGACAATTTGCTCCATGCGGCCATCAATGCCGGCGTGAAGCGGGTGATCTGCCTGTCTACGGACAAGGCGGCCTACCCCATCAATGCCATGGGGATTTCCAAGGCGATGATGGAGCATGTTGTTTTTGCAAATGCCCGGCTCGCCGCGGAGCGCGGCAATACGGTGATCTGCTGCACCCGCTACGGCAATGTCATGTGCTCGCGCGGTTCCGTCATTCCGCTGTTCATCGACCAGATTAAGGCCGGAAATCCCATCACCATCACAAATCCCGATATGACCCGGTTTATGATGAATCTGGATGAGGCGGTAGAGCTGGTTTCTTTCGCCTTTGAACACGCGAACCCCGGAGATCTCTTTATTCAGAAAGCGGACGCCGCGACGATCGGCGACCTGGCAAAAGCCGTCCAGCGGCTTTTTGGCGATACCGGCACCCAGGTCATCGGCACGCGCCACGGTGAAAAGCTCTGCGAAACGCTTATGACGCGGGAGGAGCGTCCGCGCAGCGAGGATATGGGACGGTACTTTCGTGTGGCCGCAGACAACCGGGACCTGAACTATGATAAGTTTTTCGTCAAGGGCCAGGTACAGACGGCGGCGGATGAGGCATATACCAGCCATAATACCGCTCGTCTGGATGTAGAAGGTACTGTGAAAAAGCTTCTTACCGCCGGTTACGTCAAGGCGGCGCTGGCGGACTGGAGGGCAGAGAGGAAATGAACGTTCTGGTAACCGGTGCAAAGGGGTTTGTAGGCAGGAACCTCGTTTGGAACCTGCGCAATATTGCAGATGGGAAAAATCCCGCCCGCCCCGACCTGGTGATTGATGAAATATATGAGTATGACCTGGATACGGCGCCCGCGCTGTTGGAGGAATTCTGCGCAAAAGCAGATTTTGTGTTCAATCTTGCCGGCGTAAACCGCTCTCCGGAAAGCGGAGCGTTCATGGCGGGTAATTTCGGTTTCGCCGCCACGCTGCTGGATACCCTGAAGAAGAAGGAAAACCGGTGCCCCGTTATGCTGTCCAGCTCCATTCAGGCTTCGCTGCTTGGCCGCTACAGCCAGTCGGACTACGGAAAGAGCAAGCTGGCGGGAGAGAATCTTTTTTTTGAATATGGGCGGGAGACCGGCGCGCGCGTATTGGTATACCGTTTTCCGAACCTGTTCGGAAAGTGGTGCCGCCCTGACTATAACAGCGTGATAGCGACCTTCTGCCACAACATTGCCAATGACCTGCCGGTTCAAGTGAATGACCGCTCCACCGAATTGGAGCTGCTTTACATTGACGACCTGGTAGAGGCGCTGTTGGACGCGCTTGAAGGCAGAGTGCACCGGTGCGATTATAACGGCCTGACGCCTGTATTTTCTGAAACCGGTCCGTACTGTGCGGCAAGGACCACGTACCGGGCAACGCTGGGCGAGATCGTGGATTTACTGAAGGCTTTTAAGGCCCAGCCGCGGACGCTGATGCTGCCGGAGATCCCGGCGGGCAGCTTTGCCAGGAAGCTGTATTCCACCTATCTGTCCTACTTGCCTGAAGAAGCGGTCAGCTTTCCGCTGAAAATGCACACGGATGAGCGGGGCAGCTTTACCGAGCTGCTCAAGACCGCCGCTTCCGGACAATTCAGCCTCAATGTTTCCAGGCCCGGGGTTACCAAGGGGCAGCATTGGCACAACAGCAAATGGGAGTTTTTTATTGTGGTGTCCGGTCATGCTTTGATCCAGGAGCGCAGGATTGGAACAGATGAGGTTATGACGTTCGAGGTGTCCGGGAAGGAACTCCGGGCCGTCCATATGCTGCCGGGCTATACCCATAACATCATCAACCTGAGCAGTACGGAAGACCTGGTCACATTGATGTGGGCCAACGAGACCTTTGATCCAACTCATCCGGATACCTTTTCTGAGCCGGTTGTAAGGGAGTAGAGAACATGGACTATCCGAAATGGAAAGAAAACGGAAAACTCAAGCTCATGATTATTGCCGGAACCAGACCGGAGATCATCCGGCTGTCGGAGGTCATCAAAAAATGCCGGAAATATTTTGACGTTATACTGACCCATACGGGCCAGAACTACGATTATACGCTGAATGGGATATTTTTCCGGGACCTGGAGCTGGAGGCCCCGGAGCTGTACCTGGAGGTGACGGGAGAAGACCTGGGGGAGACAATGGGGAATATTATCTCGTCCAGCTACAAGGCTATGGCGCATCTCAGGCCGGACGCGGTCCTCGTCCTTGGCGACACCAACTCCTGCCTGTCGGTTATTGGGGCAAAGCGCCTGCATATTCCCATTTTCCACATGGAGGCCGGCAATCGGTGCAAGGATGAGTGCCTGCCTGAGGAGACAAACCGCAGGATCGTTGACATCATCAGCGATGTGAATATGGCCTATTCGGAACATGCCAGAAGATACCTTGCCGAGTGCGGACTGCCGAAGGAGCGGACCTATGTTACCGGCTCCCCGATGGCGGAGGTGCTTCGCGCAAACCTGGCGAAAATTGAGTCTTCCGACATACACGCCCGGCTTGGCCTGGAGAAGGGCGGGTACATTCTCCTCTCGGCCCACCGGGAGGAGAATATTGATACGGCAGAGAATTTTAGCAGTCTGTTCACCGCGATCAACGCTATGGCGGAAAAATACGATATGCCGGTTCTCTATTCCTGCCACCCGCGAAGCAGGAAGCGGCTGGAGACATCCGGCTTTTCTCTGGACAGGCGTGTGATCCGGCACGATCCACTGGGATTTCATGACTATAATAATCTGCAAATGCACGCGTTTGCCGTGGTCAGCGATAGTGGGACGCTTCCGGAAGAATCCAGTTTCTTTACTTCGATCGGCCATCCGTTTCCGGCCGTATGCGTCCGAACCAGTACGGAGCGGCCGGAAGCGCTGGACAAGGCGTGCTTTATTCTCTCTGGCATTGACACGACCGGACTGCTTCAGGCGGTAGATACCGCCGTTGAAATGGTCAGGAGCGAGGCGGATGGAGGCGCGGTTCCCGTACCGGACTATATGGACGAGAACGTCTCAGATAAGGTGGTAAAAATTATCCAGTCCTATGTTGGCATTGTCAACAGAGTGGTCTGGCGGAAGCGTGGCATATGAAGGCTGTCTTCTCCAAGCGGCCTAAGAGCCTGTATCCGCCGCCCATGTGCGGGCCGGATCGAGTTCCCGCTGTGCATCCAGCAAGGACATGTCCGCAAGCCTGCTCATGGGCGGACTCCGGAAACCGGTCTGAACCGGATCCGCTTGGGCGCGCCCGTATAAGCGTTCTTCTGCCGGAAAGAAGCCGCGGGCGTGTAACCGCCGCGCCGCGGCGGATCAGGAGGAATTCGGCCCATGCGGCATGGAATGAGGGATACTGCGGAGAAGTCCGGCAAGGTGGGATCACGCTCCCGCCCTGCCGGACTTCTTCATGGGCGCGGTTTCATGACAAATCAGTAGAGTGAAAACCGGCACATGCGTTTGCAAAATTTTTGCAGCATAACATATTTCTGGATTTTCAGTATAAACAGAATGCGTTTTCGATAAGAAAGTTCGAAAAATGGGGCGGGTTCAATTTCCGCGCGGTCCGGAATACGCAGCGGGATGCGCTAGATGTAGTTACTGCTGAGCCGCGGCGGCATAAGATATTGTACCTTGATTTTGCACTTTGTGAGCGGGATAAAATGGTGGTAATTGGGCCTTGAAAAAACTTTGTGAAAATTTGGACGGAACGGAAAAATAGGGCTTGACAATTGGGCGGAGTTGTTATACAGTATATTCGAAAATAACAGGAATGTCCGAGAAATATTAGGAACCTCCCCTTGTTTTTCCTCTGCCGGGGATTTGCGGGTATATTTCCCTCGCGGACAGCATAAAAAATTTTGTCCCCCCTGTTGGCGGTACTGCCCGCGGCGCAAATTCGTCGTTTTTGAGGGCTGCCGCGGGCTTGGGAGAATGGCTGTGATCCTCAGGCGGGAGCGATATGCCGTGGGTGTGCGCGTGTGCGGACAGAGGAGCGTTTGGCCGCTGGAACGCGGCGCTTTGAACGGGACGCAAGGCCATGGGACGATCACGCCCCGCAGAAAAGCGCTTCCTGATTTCTGAGAGGAAGGGAGAGGCACAACTGTGACAGATAAAGAACTTCAAAAATTGGGCCGTCGGGATTTGTTGCAGCTGCTGCTGGATCAGGCGCAGGAGACTGAGCGGCTGCGTGGGGAACTGTCTGCGGCTGACGCGCGGATGGTCGAAATGGAAGAGACCTTTCAACGGCTGCGAGAGCGGCTGAACGATAAAGACGGCCAGATATTGGAGATGGAAGAGACCTATGAACGGCTGCGGAAGCGGCTGAACGACAAGGACGCCCAGATTCAGGAACTGAGTCAGTCACTCCAGGCAGAACGGGAGGACCGTATATCCAGCTTTACTGAGGTGGGCTCCATTGCGGAGGCCGCCTTGCGTCTTAGTGGGGTGTTTGACGCGGCACAGAGAGCGGCGGACCTCTATCTGCAAAAGCTGCAGGAGAGAAATCCTTTACCCGCCGGCATGGTGATGGCGGATGTAATTTCCGATCCGGCCTGGCCGGGGGAGGTCAGTCCCGCCGCGTCCCCGGTTCCCCCCTTCAGCGGACGCATTGTGGATATAGAACCGATGGCGGAGGAGGCCGCGCCTCCCGCCGCTATAACGCCGCTGTCCGCCCCGCCGCCTCCGGCGGCCCGGTGGGCTGAAGAGCAGCCCGCGCCGGAAGCGAAAAAAGAGTCCGGAAAACGGGGCCTTTTCCAGAAGAAGCCGCGAGACAGAAGGAAGTTCGTCCTCTCCTTCGGCTGGGAGGAAAAGTAGTCTGACTGGCGGACACGCCTTGAGAAAGCGGGCATATTGATGAAGAAGAAAAACGACAAGCCGCTGGAGAAACCGACTATTGCCCAGCTGGAGGTGGAACTGGGGCGGGAGAAGTACCGCCACCGTTTTCGCCGGGTACTGCGCAGCACGATTTACGCGCTGATCACCGTGGCTGCCGCCGCTGTGCTGGTGGCGACGCTGTGGATGCCGGTGCTGCAGATCAGCGGTAACTCCATGACTCCCACGCTGACCGAGGGGGAGATCGTGATTTCCCTGAGCGGGTCCAGCTTTAACACGGGAGACATTGTGGCCTTCTACCAAGATAACAAAATCCTAGTGAAGCGGGTCGTTGCCGGCCCCGGCGATTGGGTGGATATCGATGAGGACGGCAGAGTGTTTGTCAACGATGAGGAACTTGATGAGCCCTACTTGGTGGAAAAAGCCCTGGGAAAATGTGACATCACGCTCCCCTATCAGGTGCCGGAATCCAAGATTTTCGTGATGGGGGATCACCGGAGCGTTTCGGTGGACTCCCGGAGTTCGGCAATGGGCTGTGTGGCCTATGATCAGGTGGTCGGACACCTTGTCCTGCGCGTCTGGCCCTTTGAGATGCTGGGATCGATCCGATAGTTTGCAATATGCCGCCGCTGGCGCGCATATCATAATAAAATAGTAAAGCATATAATGTAATACACATTACATGATTGAAGCAGGTTGATTAAAAAAAGGAGGCCTGACCTGCATGGGACGTAATCTTATGGCGCAAATCACAAAATATATTTCCTCGCAGAAACGCCGGAAAGCGGGCTATTGGGTGCTTTTCGGGTTGAGCGCTGTCGTTGTGTTCTGCACCACGTATGCTTTGATCCTGCCTGCGATTACGATATCCAACGAGCTGCGCTGCGGGATGGAAGCCCATACGCACAGCGAGAGCTGCTGGTCTCTCCAGGCGGCGGAGCCGGTGGTAGAGCTGATCTGTGAGGACTGGAAGGAAGCGGACATTGTCTTCCATCATCATGACGGCTTCTGCTATGACGGAGCGGNCCNGCTGATNTGCCCCNTGGAGGAGCGGGANGCGCANGTCCACGGCGAGCANTGCTACATAGAGNAGCGGGAGNTGATCTGCCNGAAGGAAGAGACNGGCGANNCCNNCNCGCCCGGTGNGGNNGCGGAGCCGGTTCCGGANGTNNTTCCCGAGGNNGTGGNNCCCCATGTCCATACCGACGCGTGCTATACCATGGTGCAGGGCGCGCTGATCTGCGGTCAGGACGAGGTNGAGGGACATATCCACGACGANAGCTGNTACATNGTGGAGAACACGGCCCAGTACTACTATANCTGCGGCNAGGAGCAGACANCAGACGGTCACCAGCACGATGATNCCTGNCTTGCGGTCAGGCTGAACCCCATCCTGACNTGNACGCGGGANGAGATCGANGGACACNTNCACACCGACGANTGCTATGAGTGGGANAGCGTCCTGACCTGCGATGAGACGGAAGNNNCGGANCCNTNCNGGCCGGAGGNNCCCNTCGNTNCNCCGGAACCNGNGCAGCCGGNAGAGCCCCACGTCCATACGGACGAGTGCTATGAGATNACGNNCCTTCTGGTCTGCCAGGAGGAGGAGNNCGTTCTGCATACCCATGGNCCGGAGTGCTACGAGACCGTCCANGTGGACGACGGCCAGGGCGGNCTGGAGGAGCGGGAGGTCCTGACCTGCACGCTGCCGGTGGTGATNGAGCACCAGCACACGGANGAGTGNGTTCAGACCGTGGAGAGCGAGGACAAGGAAGTCATGGTCCGNACCTGCGGCATGACGGTCCATGTCCATACNGATGAGTGCTATGTGGANATGGGNCCGGAGCCNGATCCCNANNTCTGCGGNCTGGCGGAGCACCAGCACANCGAGGAGTGCTGGTTCGAGGACGGCGANCTGCGCTGCACCATGCCGGAGCACACCCATACCGAGGANTGTCTGGACCCGGAGAACTTCCCCGNCCCGGANTATCCGGTGGNAANGGAGTATATCTGCGGNCTGGAAGAGCANGAGCACACGGAAGACTGCTNNCTGGANGGNGTGCTGATGTGTGANAAAGAGGAGCATACCCACGNCGAGGCCTGCCTGCCGGAGNACGNGGAGCCTGAAGAGGAAGAGCCCGGCTGGGACGCCTGGGGAGAGCCCGGCGAGCTGCCGGATGAGNCNGGCGCGTACGCCCAGCTGCTGCCGCCGGAGCCTGAAACTGAGCCCGAAGTTGAGCCTGAAACTGANCCCGACGTTGAGATCAGACAGATGTCGCTGCTGAGCGCCGCCTATGCCCCGATGGCGATGGCGCTGGCGGACNAACCGGTGGTGTACGCGGACGGCGGNGCGCAGGANTTCANNGANTGGATCAAAAANGACGGCGTCAAGCTGNANTACAAGGATGGTTCGGAGTGGAAGGATATTACCGACGAGACCGAGGTGCGCAGTGACGGCCAGNTCCGGGTTGGGATCTCCTACGTGATTCCCGCGGGCGGATTAGAAAACGGCAATAAGGTGATTTACTATCAGCTTCCTGATAATTTGAAGCTGACGGAAGCGTCGGTAGTAACCAACGGCAAAGTGACCAACAGTTCCGGCGGGCAGATGGGCACATATTCTATCAGCNAAGACGGGCTGATTACCATTACCTTCCTGGATGAGGTTGCGGCGAAGAACTGGTCCGGTGAGAACGGCTCGGGCTCGCCAATTGAGGGCACGGTCAATCTTGAGGCTGCGGTGGACCAGATCGAGACCAACGATAAGGACCAGGTGGAGCTGGAGTTCCGTGAGGACCTGAAGCTCACGTTCGGAGTAAAAGAAATCAAGGGCGACCTGACGGTNCAGAAGCAGGGAGACATTGTAGACCTGGCCAACGGAATTGCCGAATATANCATAACGGTGACAAGNAAGGACGGCACCTTTGACNAAGTNACGCTGACGGACTACATGGAGAAAATCGGNCTAANGANGGANANTGTNACGGTCANGGACAAGGACGGGAANACGGTCCAGGTGNNTCAGGATNAGTTTNNGGAAANGNCCAANGGATTTGAGCTNGTGCTGCCCCAGATGNANGCGGGCGATACGTANACGATTACCTACCNGGCGNAGGTGCCGGATNNCGCTGANGCCGATCCCCAGGTNNACAACAAGGTCACGGCCAAGACCAAAAACAACGATGACGATGAAATCGAAAAGACTGGCGAGGTGANGCTGAACTTTACGCGGACCGACCTGAACAAGTACGGTCAGGTTGCGGACTGGATAGAGGGGAAGCCGATCCAGTGGACGATCACCGTCAACCAGGCGAAGAACGACATCTCCGGCTGGGTGCTCAGAGACGAGCTGAACGGCAAGGAATTTAANGGCCCCGTAACGATCACAAAGGAAGACGGAAATACGGTTATTGAGAAGGACGTTCCGCTGCCGNATANNTTCCCGNAGGGGTCCAACGANACTTACAAGATCATCTATACNACCCCNGTTGACCNTGACGCGGACAAGGAGCTGGGCGAAAACAAGGAGANNAATGTGGCTACCCTGAAGCCTCCGAAGCCGGGTCCGGATCCGGATGATCCGGACGATGGTTACAAGANTGGCTACGATGTTACCACCGGGACGTACAACCCGCTNGAGAAGTCNGGTGAGATAANAAAGGACGAAAANGGGAAGCTCACGATCCTCTGGAAAATAANGATCGACGCGTCGGAGGGTGAAATCGCCGCCCCATGGACGTTCGAGGACGANCTGTGGGACAAACAGACGTTCGAGGAAGTCTACGCGGATTTGGAGAACAGGCTGAAAGCNGAATTGGCGGCTTATGGACCGACGGTGACGCTGTCGACCGTGCGTGACGAGGGACGGCTTAAAATCACGTTTGACCAGCCGCTGAAGAGGGGAGAGAAAATCGAGTTCTCCTATAACGCGGAGGTAACGTTAAAGGATCCCGATTCTATGNAGGNGCTCCGGAACCAGGCGAAGGTCATCAGCGGGGGCAAAGAGGTGAAAACGGAGGGCAAGGTCGAGCATAAGCCCTCGAACCTCACGGTCAAAAAGACCGATAATGCCCCTGGAGCAGGAGTCGGCGATACCGAGAAGGACTATTACGAGCTGAAAGACGACAAGCTGGAGGGGCATATCCTGCAGTGGCATATACGGATTGACGTGCCCGACAACTATAATAGCGAGAGTGACGTTACCGTTACGGAGGAGCTGCCGGAGGGCGTGGACCTGGCCTATCTGGAGATCCTGGCGGACGATATACCTGGGTTTGGCGCAACCATTGTCACGGACCAGGTGGAAAAGGATACCGGGTTGATCCCGAATCACAAGACCATCGCGAATTATGATCTCAGCTTCGAGCGGCACGGTCAGACAATCCAGATCGTCATTCCCAAGGAGCTGCTGAAGCATGAGAAACTGACCAATATCCGCATGGTTGTCAAGGTCAGGCTTCAGGAGGATCTCAGCGACTGGGATGAGGTCAGCCAGGGCGTGATAGAGGGCGTCTTCGAGAACAAGGTAAAAGTCCACAGAGAAGGCGAGGACGATATCGAGGACCACCAGAAGCAGACTGTTAAAAAGGACTACACCAAGAGGGTCCTCGATAAGTCAGTGCCCCCCTACACCGGCGACGGCAACACATCATGGGGCATATACGAAAACAACGTGCTCCCCTATACCGTGATTGTCAACCCGGAGGGGCTGGACCTGCTGCCGGGCGCGGACTTCATCGAGCTGATCGACGAGCTTGCGGTCCAAAGCGGGCAAGCGGTGGTGAGCGCCAATCTGGTGCCCGGCTCGCTGAAGGTATACCGCACGGACACGACCCCCGAGGAGGAGCTGGAGGTAACATTTGACTACGAGGTGTCTTCCCGGGATGAAACCGGGACGCAGCTCTATACGCTGCGCATCCAGCTTCCGGACAGCGTTCCGCTGAGGGTGGAATACGGATACAAGGTGATCTCCCCCGTCGAGAATGCCGGCGTCAATATGAATAACTCGGCGAGGCTGGTGGGTCATGTCTACGATGAAAACAACGGTAAGACGTCCATGACCGTCAAGGTCACCCAGAGCGGTTCTACCGCCGATATCAAGGGCGTGACCATCTTCAAGCGGGACGCCAGAAATGGCAGTGCGCTGGGCGGCGCGGAGTTTGCGCTTTACTGGTATGATCCTGAGAACCCGGCTGCGGAGGACGGCTATGTGCGGCAGTACCCGGCGGAGGGCGGCCAGACCTATATCACGGGGGACGACGGATATCTGGCTCTCCGCGATCTGGCCCATAACAGGGCTTATAAGCTGGTGGAGGTCAAGGCCCCGGATGGGTACGAGCTGAACGACAAGCCCTATTATTTCTACGTCTATGAGTCGGACACGACCCTCTATCCCGAGATAATGCCGCCTGATTTCACTGGAGATAAGTACCTTGATGGCGGTACGATCTGGTATTCCAACCTCTCTGAGAAGGTTTCCGTCGGCGCACATAAGTACTGGGTTGACCTGGACGGGAAGACCCCGCTCGACGATCCGGGTGTCAAGTCCGTCGACGTCCAGGTGATGCGGCAGGCGTATGTCAGGGAATCTGACCTGCCGGTCCCCGGTGACGGCGGCGGCGAACCGGCCAGAAAGGTGCATATCACGGTTAACGCTCTGACGGAATACGGGGCGTATCTGACACAGCTGGATGGGGGTTCGGGGGAGTTTGATTCCGGTACCCTTGTTACGCTGAGTTTTAGATGTGACTGGGCTGCCACGTACCCGAAGGAATGGTTTCTGATCGAAATCGATGGTCAGTCTATCGGCGAACCGGTGCGGACTGTGGATGGCAATGCTGAAATCTACACCTATTCCTTCACGATAACAAATGATATCACAATCACTGGCAAGCTTGATTGGAAGCCGAACGAGCTGCATGTCACCGCTTCCGCCGCCGGTTCTGCCGCGTCTGAGGACTTGGTCCCCTATGGCGAGCCGGAGGAAGTGGGGACGCTTACCCTCCAGGCGGGCAGCGGCTGGCAGGCTTCGATGGATGGTCTGCCCCGCAGCGGCAGTGTTAATATTGACGGCAGCCGGGTGAACGTGAGCTACCGGTACTACGTGGTTGAGACGGTTCCTGAGGGCTTCACACCGTCCTACAGCGTAGACGCCGGCAATCCCATCGACGAGGGTACGATCACCATCACCAATAGGAAGCTCTTCACGCTCCCCAAGACCGGCGGTCCCGGTTCAATGATGTATACTACGGGCGGCTTGCTGCTGTGCGCGGCGGGAGGCCTGTTGTATAGCAAATCCAAGAGAAAGGGGGCTGACGATCGAGGTTGAGCGAAAGTGAGCCCTCATGCGCGCCCTGAATAAGGGATACAATTTGAAAGGAGAAATTTTTAGAAATGAAACACATGAAAAAAATTGCCAGCCTTGTGCTGGCGCTGGTCATGGCTCTGGCCCTGGCCGTCCCCGCGTTCGCGGAGGATGGTGGTAAGATTACCATCAATAACGCAATTCCTGGCACAGACTATAGCATTTATGAGATTTTCAAGCTGGAAGGCTACAATGAGACGAGCGGGGCCTATAACTATACTGTTATGCCTGCTTGGGAAGCTTTCTTCGCACCGGGCGCGGATGGCGCTGACTATATTACGATTGATGATAAGGGTAATGTAGCATGGGTCGATGGCGCGGATGCGGCTGACTTTGCGCAGAAGGCTCTTGCGTGGGCAAAGGATCAGCCCATTGCTGCGACTCGAGGCCCGATAACTGCGGAAGGTGCTACTCCAGACGCTGAGACGGCTACCGTTACGTTTGAAAACCTGGAATTGGGCTATTATCTGGTGGATTCTTCTGCGGGCGCGCTTTGCAGTTTGAACACTGCGGCTAAGGAAGTAGACATTGAGGAGAAGAACTCCAAGCCCACAGATGAGAAGACCGTTGAGGTTCCTTCTGAAACCAAGGTTGGCGATCTGGTAACGTTTACAGCAACGATCAATGTTGGTAAGGGCGCCCAGAATTATGTTTTCCACGATACGATTGTAAGCGGTCTTGCTTTTGATGAGGATAAGGCGGACATTGTGGTTAAACTGGGTGAAACGACTCTGATCAAGGGCTCCGACTATACTGTTACGGGTCCTACGGAGACGGAGGATGATGAGGACGATCCGTGCACCTTTGAGATTGCTTTTAGTGAGAATCTCGAACTGAAGCAGGGCGATGTGATCACCATTACCTACAAGATGGAACTGACTGAGGATGCAATCATCGAGACTGCGCTGAACGAGGAGCATGTTACCTACGGTGACAAGCACCGGACCAAGGGTGATGAGGCCGAGGTACCGGTCTATGGCTTCGATCTGGTCAAAACCGATAGCGATAACAAGGAACTGGCCGGAGCTAAGTTCTCACTGTACACTGGGCTTACGAAAGATGCTGAGGGCAATGATGTAGTGAATCCTGACACCATCATTACTTTTGTTAAGGATACCGATGAGGACGGGGAGGAGTACTATCGTCCTATCACGGGGGATGAGACTGGTGGTGTGACAACCATCGAGGCTGGTACGATTCGGGTTGAAGGTCTGACCGATGGCACCTACTACCTGGTGGAAACAGAGCAGCCGGAGGGATATAACAAGGTAGAGGGCTATACCGTGATTACCATTAATGGTGCTGATCAGAACGCTGAAATTGATCAGGGAGAATGGCAGAATGGTGGCGTTCATGTTGTGAACAACAAGGGTCCCCGTCTCCCCTCCACCGGTGGTATCGGTACCACGATCTTCTACGTTGTCGGCGGTCTGCTGGCGGCTGGCGCTGTGATCCTGCTGATCACCAAGCGCCGCATGAACTTCGAGAAGTAATCCCAAACCCCGGATACATCAAACTAATCTGAATCCCCCGGCCGCCGGAAATTCCGGCGGCCGGGCACACGGGCCTGTGCTTTATGAAAAAACATCTGTCTACAATCCTCCTGGTCCTGGTGCTGATCGTGGGCGTGGCCATCATGCTCTACCCCACCGCCAGCGACTACTGGAACTCCTTTCACCAGTCCCGCGCCATCGCCAGCTACGCCGAGAGCGTGTCCAATATCAACGCCGAGGAGTACGAGCGGATCTGGCTGGACGCCAGCGCGTACAATCAGGAGCTGGTGGGAAGGGCCAACCCCTTCGCGGTGACCGAGGAGGATTGGCCGGAGTACGAGGCCCTGCTGAACATTGGGGGCACGGGCATCATGGGCTATATTGAGATTCCCAAGATCAACTGCTCCCTGCCCATTTACCACGGCACCGACGAGTCGGTGCTCCAGATCGCGGTGGGGCATATTCAGGGCAGTTCCCTCCCGGTAGGGGGCGAGTCCACCCACACGGTGCTCTCCGGCCACCGGGGCCTGCCCAGCGCAAAGCTGTTCACGGACCTGGACCAGATGGACGAGGGGGATAAGATCCTCCTGCGTATCCTTGACGAGACGCTGACCTATGAGGTGGACCAGATCCGCCGGGTTCTTCCGGACGAACTGAATGAGCTGGCCATCTCGCCGGGGCGGGATTTTTGCACCCTGGTGACCTGCACGCCCTACGGCGTCAACACACACCGTCTTCTGGTCCGGGGCAAGCGGGTCGAGAACACGGAGGAGACCGTAACCATCACCGTCACGGCGGACGCCGTACGCATCGACCCGATCCTGGTAGCGCCCCTGGCGGCGATACCCATGCTGATTGTGCTGCTGGTATTCCTGCTGCGCAGCCCCGGAAAGAAGAAAACGGTCAGGGAGAGTGGTCCGGTTCGGATCGTCATAACGGAGACGAACAAGACCTCGGACTCTGATTCCACATTACCCGGCGCGGATGCCGGAGAAAGGCAGTGATCGGTCCCATGAAAAAACAGAAGCTGTTATCCATGATTATGGGTCTGATGCTGGCCGTACTGTGCCTGCACCAGACGGCGCTGGCCTATACTGAGATCCCGATGCTGGGCGAGGGCCTGTGCAGTCTGACGATCACCAGCCAGCACGGCGGCGTCACGTATGACGCCTACAGGGTCTGCGATGTGGACCCGTTGGTCAACTTTACCCCGTGCGGCGCGTTTGCCGGGGAGGACATCAGCGGGAGCATTGAGCTGCTGATCGAGTCCCACAACTGGGAGAGCCTGACGGACACGCTGGACGTGTGGCTGACAGGCCGCTCGGTCGCCCCTGACGCTACGGTTGTCACGGACGAAACCGGACACGGCCGTTTTGAGGGTCTGGCTACGGGCCTGTATCTGATTCGCGGCCGGGAGTATCTCACTGAGGCGGGATACTATATTCCCAGGAGCTTTGTGATCTGTCTGCCCGACTGGGTGGAGGCGGGAGATCCCGGCAATGAGAACGGCGAGGCTGGGGCCTGGGTCTACGACGTGGCCGCTCAGCCCAAGGGCTCCACGCCGGACAGGGAAATCACCGCCCGCGGCGCTTTGAAGATCTGGCGCGGCGTTGGCAGTGAGGAGCGGCCTACTGAGGTGACCGTCCAGCTGCTCCGGACGGACCGCCAGACCGGCGAGACCGTAGTATATGATACGGTCACGCTGAACGGCAGAAACGGCTGGTCCACTCTGTGGCAGGAGCTGGACAATATCAACTACACCTGGACGGTGCAGGAGATCGACGTCCCCGGAGAATACGAGGTGATTTACCGTCAGGACGGCATCAACGTGGTCATCACCAACTATTACACGCCGCCCCAGAATGATCCCCCGCCCCCGGAGCCCCCGGATGATCCTCCGCCGGAGAATCCTCCGCCGCCGGAGAATCCTCCCCCGGAAAATCCTCCGCCGCCGGAAGGGCCTCCCCCCATTCCCAACATTGAGATTGACGAGCCCCCGGTTCCGCTGAGCCCTCCGCCTGAGGAAGAGGTGGAGATCGAGGAACCTCCCACGCCGCTGTCCCGGCTGCCGCAGACGGGCATGCTCTGGTGGCCGGTACCCTTCCTGGCTGTCGGAGGTATGTTCCTGTTTGTTCTGGGCTGGGCGTTGAACCGGAGGAGCCGGTATGAGGAGAAGTAAGACAGGGACCGTCTGCATGGGCCTTGGCCTGCTGCTGCTGCTGGGAGCCGTTGGGCTCAGCGGCTATAACGTGTGGGACGAGGACCGTGCGGAGACCGTTGCCATGGAGACCGTCCATGAACTGCGGATTCAGACGCCGGACCTGGAGGTCCTGGACCCCCGGGGAGAGCTGATTCCCAACTATATTCTGGACCCCGAGCGGGAAATGCCCGTTATTGAAGTTGATGGGCATGATTACGTGGGATATGTGAGCATTCCGGCGCTGGGACTGAGTCTGCCGGTAATGGAGTCCTGGAGTTATCCCAACCTGAAAATATCCCCCTGCCGCTATAAAGGGTCCGCTTACAGCAATGACCTGATTATTGCGGCCCATAATTACGAGCGGCATTTTGGCGGCCTGAAAACGCTGTCGGTGGGAGATGAAGTCAGCTTCACCGATGGGGACGGCAACGTCTTCGAGTATTCTGTGGCGGCTCTGGAGCAGCTCCAGCCCACCCAGGTAGAGGAGATGGAGGCCGGCGGCTGGGATCTGACCCTTTTTACCTGTACGATAGGCGGTCAGCAGCGGGTTACGGTACGCTGTACCTTGAAATCTGAAAATGCCGCGGCGTCCTGACGGCCGCAAAGCCCGATGAGAGAGAACGGAAGGAGCACCTTATGAACAGGAAAATCTTGATACCGGCGTTGGCGCTGGCAATAGCCCTGCTCAGTGGATGTGCCGCATCCAGCGGAGGCAGCGCCGAAGCGTCTCGCTTATTTGGACAAAAAATCTTGTTTACCCGCACCGCCTCGGATGAAGAGGCGTTTGCCGGCATCATGGAAGAGGCCGGCCTGGAAGTTATCGTGGATGAAGCCGTGCCCCTGGCTGGTCTGGAAGAGGACCGGGAAGAGGGCTGGCTGCTGGTCCGCTATACCGCCGTGGACGATGCGGCCAAGCCGCTGTGGTTCCACGTCTGGACCGGCGAAAGCTGGAGCGGAGCGTCCAGCGTATGTGAGGGAGAGTGCTGGCGGCTGCCGGAAGGCGCGCTGGAAATGCACGAGGCGCAGATGGTCAGGCCTTTGGACTGATGGGTCCGCGTCCGGCCGGCGGGGCAGAACGAAGGAGAACGAATATATGGGAAAATGGATCCGTTTTGCCTCCGGCGTTGTGGCCGGGGCCGTGCTGTACGGCGGATTGACCGCGACAGCCCACGCTGTCAGCGGCATCATGGCGGAGGGCGTCACCCAGCAGGTCTGTGTAGACGGACGGCAGGTGGAGTTGTTCGCCTATGAAATCGAGGGCAGCAACTATGTCAAGCTGCGGGATATTGGCGAGCTTCTGGACTTTAACGTCTACTGGGAGAAGGGCATTTTCATTGACACGGCCTCTCCCTATACCGGCGAAGCGCCGGAAGAGATGATCCAGGCGATCCAGACGCCTCTGTCCGCCGTGCCCGTTGAGGAAGAGGTTGACGTAGAGGCCGTTCGCCAGGAAATTGTGGAGCTGACCAATAAACTGCGCAAAGAGCATGGACTTCCCGCTTTGGAGCAGGACGACAAGCTGGCAGAGGCCGCCCAGGTCCGGGCGGATGAGATGGCGGCGGCCTCTGTGTATTCCCATACCCGGCCTGACGGCAGAAAGCGCACAACAGTGACAGATTGTCCCTATACGGCAGAGAACATTCATTGCATCGGCGTCCAGCGGATGAA
The DNA here is from genome assembly GCA_014799845.1 of Oscillibacter sp. Lineage (GTDB taxonomy): Bacteria > Bacillota > Clostridia > Oscillospirales > Oscillospiraceae > Pelethomonas. The sequence continues at coordinate 31,830 of JAAVHF010000011.1, forward strand.
GGACCCCAATAAGGAGCTGGCGAAGATCGCGGTTGACGACTGGGCGGCCTCCAGGACGCACCTGGACGGGATGCTGGACAAGGGCTGCTCCGGCATTGGGGTAGGGATTGCCAAGGGTGTGAATCCCTCCACCGGGAAGGACAGCTGGTATTGCGTCCAGTGGTTCCTGCGTACGGGATACAGCATTTCATGGGTGGACGAACCTGCTGTCAAAAAATAAGTCTTATTCTTGCGGAGAACGGCGGTTTCTCTGGGAAACAAGGGATCCCCATAGAGCAGTGGTATGGCACGCTGCTTTATGGGGATTTCTTGGGTTTACAGCGAAAAGGGACGGCCTGCGGTTCCGCGCGGTAACGAGGTTGTGTTCTTAGTCGGGGAATAATTAGCCCTGGGTTATACCAAAATGCCACTTGACAAATGATTGTCAATGTGATAGTGTCTAATTGAAGCTAATATTGATAAGTCCAGCCGCAGTTACGTTGATGTAACAGGTGGAATGGGGTGAGAGGCCCCGCGAGTCGGTCACTGTGATGCCTGTCCTGATGGGACATGGATAAGTCAGATACACCGCGGTCTGGACAGCACTCTGCCGGAACCGGACTGCGTTATTTTTCCGGCCTCGCCATATCCTGATGGTGGGGCCGCTTACGTCCTGTGCTTTCGGCGCGGGACGTTTTTTCGTCCCGGTTATCCCGTGTTTCCACCGGTGCGGATGGGGCCGCGCCGGGAAACAATATCCACTTTCTCTCATACCGGCCTGTGCGCCAAAAGGTCCAGCCGGACCCCAGATTCATCCGAACGGACCTTTGGCGCCGCCGGCAGGGAGGAGAAACACAACATATGACTGGGAGGAAATAATACACATGAAAAAATGGAAGAAACTGACTGCGCTGCTGCTGGCGATGGTCATGACGCTGGGTCTGACCGGGACCGCTTTCGCGTCGGAGGCCGGGACCTACGCCGACGTAGCGGGCCACTGGGCCGAGGAGGAAATTACCCGGGTGGTGGAAATGGGCCTGATGGACGGCAAAACCGCTTCTGCCTTCGCTCCTAACGCGAACATGACCCGCGCGGATCTGGTAACGGCGCTGTACCGTCTGGCGGGCAGGCCCGCCGTGACCGGCGCGGCCAATCCCTTTACCGATGTGGCCGACGGCGCTGCCTATAAGGACGCGGTCCTCTGGGCCAACAGCAAAAATATCGTCAATGGCAAGACCGAAACGACGTTCGCCCCTGACGGCGACGTCACCCGCCAGGAGATCGCCAAGATACTCAACGGCTATGCCGCCGTAGCCAAGGGCAAGGCCGCCCTGACCAACCGCGTGGACGAGCTGTCCGGCTATCCCGATGCTGACAGTGTCTCCGGCTGGGCAAAGGAGTTCATGAACTGGGCCGTGGCCAGCGAGTTTATCACCGGCAGCACCGCCGGAAAGCTGGACCCCACGGGCACCGCTACCCGCGCCCAGGTGGCCGCCATCATCTGCCGCTATCTGGACGATGATTCCACCGGCGACGCTTCCAAGGACAAGCCCCGCAACGAGGACGGCATCGGTGAGAACGAGCTGCTGGTCGTCAGCTTTGGCACCAGCTACAACGACAACCGCGTCGCCACTATCGGGGCCATTGAGGACGCGCTGGAGAAGGCGTTCTCCGACTACTCCGTCCGCCGCGGCTTCACCGCCAATATCATCATCGAGCACGTCTACCGCCGGGACGGCGAGACCATCGACGATGTGAAGGAGGCTCTGGACCGCGCCATCAGGAACGGCGTGAAGAACCTGCTGGTCCAGCCCACCCACCTGATGAACGGCTATGAGTACGGCGACTTGCGCAATCTGCTGGAGAAGAAATACGCGGATAAGTTTGACACCATTAAAATCGGCGCGCCTCTGCTGACCAGCGACGAGGATTTCAAAGTTGTGGCCGAGGCCATGGTGAGCGCCACGGCCAGCGCCGTAACGGACGATAAGACCGCCGTCTGCTACATGGGCCACGGCACCTCCGCTGAGTCCAACGACATTTACACCAAAATGCAGCAGGTCCTGAACGATGCCGGACATGACAATTACTTCATCGGCACCGTGGAAGCCGCGCCTACGGCGGAGGACCTGGTGAAGCTGGTCAAAGAGGGCGGCTATGAGAAGGTTGTCCTGCGTCCCATGATGATCGTCGCCGGCGATCACGCCAACAACGACATGGCCGATGAAAATGACGAGGAATCCTGGTACTCTGTCTTCAGCGCCGCCGGTCTCAGCGTCGACTGCCAGATCAACGGCCTAGGTGAGATCGAGGCCGTCCGGCAGCTGCTGGTGGAGCATGCTAAAAACGCCGTGCTTCTGAGCGAGACCGATATCAAGATGCAGTTCAACCCCGAGAACCCCGACAACGAGGATACGGGGACCGCGGAGCCTGAAACGAAAGCTCTGGCTGACGGCACCTACACCATCGAAGTACAGGTCGAGGGGATGTTCCGTGTTACCAAGTGCGTGTTGACCGTCAAGGACGGAGAAATGACTGCCGTAATGACCCTCAGCGGTACAGGTTATGACCAGATGTATGTGGGCACCAAGGCCGAGGCCGAGAAGGCCGAGGAGGGGCTCATCGACTACGTGGCGGACGCTGACGGCGCGTACACCTTTACCGTCCCTGTCGAAGCTCTGGATACCGAACTGGCCTATGCGGCCCACGCCGTCAAGTCCGGCAATTGGTTTGACCGCGTCCTGACCTTCGTCTCCGCAACCGCCAAGGCGGAGTAAATTTTCCCGCACAAAGTTTACGCGCCGCAGAGCTTTTCTCTGCGGCGCTCCTTTAGGAGGAATCCACTCATGAAATATACGAGAAAGCAGATTTTTGCTCTGCTGGCCGCGCTGGCAATGATTCTGCCGGCCGGATGCGGCGGCAGTCAGGGTGATGATGTCCGTAAGTCCGATATGCCTGCTCCCAGCGAGGAGGTTATCCCCGTCCGGCCTGAGGAAGTTCAGCCGGAGGCCGCACCCCCCGTGGAAACCCAGCCCGAGGTCCGGGAGCCAGAAGACAACCGGCAGCCGGACAGCGAACCTGAGGAAACCCAACGGCCGGAATCCCTGGAGGCGGACCCCGTCTCCCAGCCGGAAGCGGAACCGGCCCTTGACCCAGAACCGGATCCCGAGCCGGAGCCTGCCCCCGAACCCGAGCCGGAAGCGGAGCCTGCGGAAACCGTCCCGGAGGATGGGACCTACACCGCCTCCGTCACGCTGGAGGGCGGCAGCGGCCGGGCCACAATAGAATCCCCTGCCGTGCTCCGCTGTGAGGACGGAAAGTTCTACGCCACCATCGTCTGGAGCAGCCCCAATTTTGACTACATGAAGGTAGATGGAGAGAAGTATCTCCAGACCAATACCGAGGGGAACTCCTCTTTTGAGATTCCCGTTGCGGCCTTCGACCAGAAGCTGGACGTTATCGCCGATACCGTTGCTATGAGCGAACCCCACGAGGTAGAGTATACCCTGTTTTTCGACTCCGCGACTCTGCAAAGGCAGTAAGGAGGCCCCTATGAAGCGTTGGAAAACAGCCGTCCTCCTGCTGGCGCTGCTTCTGTGCGCCTGCGGAGGTCCGCAGACCGCGCCTGACACGCTGGATACATCTGCCCCGGCAGAACCGTCCGCGGAAACAGAAGTCCCGGCACTCTCCTGGGATGATCTGGCCTGGGACGAGCACCTGGAGCTGGCCTATGCCCAGAGCTTCGCCGTGGACTACGCGCAGGATGGCTTTGCCCGCATTACCATCGACAACATCGTCCATCTGCTGGTCCCGGAAGGAGCCGAGCCCCCGGCGGATACGCCGGAGGACGTGGTGGTCCTGCGCCAGCCCCTGCGAAACATCTACTTACAGGCCACCGCCGCCATGGACTGCTTCCGCCAGCTGGATGCTATCGACGCCGTTACTCTCTCCGGTACCCAGGCGGAGGGCTGGTACATCCCGGAAGCCCGTCAGGCTATAGAGGACGGGCGGATGATCTACGCCGGAAAGTACAGCGCCCCGGACTACGAACTGATCGTATCCAGGGGCTGTGACCTGGCTCTGGAGTCCACCATGATCTACCACAACCCGGAGGTCAAGGAGCAGTTGGAACGGCTGGGCATTCCGGTACTGGTGGAGCGGTCCAGCTATGAGAGCCACCCGCTGGGCCGCATGGAATGGATCAAGCTGTACGGCGTCCTTCTGGACAGGGAGGACGAGGCGGAAGCCTATTTCGACCGCCAGATCGGGCAGCTTGCTCCCGTCCTGGAGCAGGAGAATACCGGCAAGACGGTGGCTTTCTTCTCCGTGACCTCCAACGGGTCCGTAACAGTACGAAAATCCGGGGACTACATCGCCAAGGCCATCGATCTGGCGGGCGGGGTGTACGTGTTCCCGGACCTTGCGGCGGAGGAGAACGCCCTGTCCACCATGAATATCCAGATGGAGACCTTCTACGACACCGCTAAAGACGCTGATGTGCTGATCTACAACAGCACCATTGAGGCTGATCTGGAAACCATCGACCAGCTGATTGCCAAGAGCGCCCCGCTGGCGGACTTCAAGGCGGTGCGGAGCGGCGACGTGTGGTGTACCGGCAAGAGCATGTTCCAGGAATCCCAGTCGGTGGGCGAGATGATCCTGGACATTCACGCCATTCTGGCCGGAGAGGACGCGGGAAAACTGACCTATCTGTACCGCTTGCGCTGACGGGAGGACAAGATGAAAAACGCCAGGTTCCTTCGATACTGTCTCTGCTTTGCTTTTCTGACCGCGCTGACAGCGGTACTGCTGGTGTGGAACGTCAGCGCCGGAAGCGTGGACTTTGCGCCGGAAGAAATCTGGAACGCGCTGTTCCATGACCACACCGGAATCATCTGGGGCATCCGGTTTCCACGGGTGCTGGCCGCCGCGGTCTTGGGCGGGGCGCTGTCCGTGTCCGGCTTTCTGCTCCAGACATTCTTTGCCAACCCCATTGCGGGTCCCTTTGTGCTGGGCATTTCCTCGGGGGCCAAGCTGACGGTCTCACTGGTCATGGTGTTCTTCCTCAGCCGGGGGGTGGTTATCAACTCTGCGGCCCTGATCGTAGGGGCGTTCATCGGCTCTATGGCGTCCATGGGGTTCATCCTGCTGCTGAGCCGCCGGGTGAAGCAGATGAGTATGCTGGTGGTCAGCGGCGTGATGATCGGCTATATCTGCTCGGCCGTCACTGATTTTGTGGTGACCTTTGCCGATGACTCCAACATTGTTAACCTCCATAACTGGTCTCTGGGCAGCTTTTCCGGTACTTCATGGGACAATGTGAGGCTCATGGCCTGGGTGGTGGGCGTGTCTCTGGGGCTTACCTTCCTGCTGTCCAAGCCCATCGGAGCCTACCAGATGGGGGAGGTTTACGCCCAGAACATGGGAGTGAATATCAAGCGGTTCCGGGTGGAGCTGATTCTGCTCTCCAGCGTCCTCTCCGCCTGCGTCACTGCCTTCGCGGGGCCTATTTCCTTTGTGGGCATTGCGGCGCCGCATCTTATCAAGGAACTGTTCCGCACGGCAAAACCCATAGTGATGATCCCCGCCTGCTTTCTGGGGGGCGCGGCTTTCTGCCTCGGCTGCGATTTGATTGCCCGCACGGCCTTCGCCCCCCGGGATATGTCCATCAGCTCCGTTACCGCCGTGTTTGGCGCGCCTGTCGTGCTGTACCTCATGGCCTCAAGGCGGAGCGCAGCGGCGAAAGGGGGGAATATCTGATGGAGGGCGTTCGCTTACAAACGGAAAATCTCGCCGTCGGCTATAACGGCAAGGCGCTGATCCGGGATATTTGCCTGTCCCTGCGGCCCGGAGAGATCATGACCCTGATCGGCCCCAACGGCGCGGGTAAGTCCACCATTTTGAAAACCATCATCCAGCAGCTGGCCCTGGTCCGGGGTACGGTATACCTGAATGGCCGGGACATGGCGCGGCTCACGGAACGGGAAATTTCCCAGCGAATGAGCGTCCTGATGACCAGTCATATCCACCCGGAACTGATGACCTGCGAGGACGTGGTGGCCACAGGCCGCTACCCTTATACCGGGCGGCTGGGCATTTTGACAAAAGAGGACCGGGAAAAGGTGGCCCAGTGCCTGGAGCTGGTCCACGCCTCCGCTCTGGCGGATCAGGATTTTTCCCGGATCAGCGACGGGCAGCGGCAGCGGGTGCTGCTGGCCCGGGCGCTGTGCCAGGAACCCGAGGTACTGGTGCTGGACGAGCCAACGTCCTTTCTGGACATCCGCCACAAGCTGGAGCTGCTGGCCATTCTGAAGGACATGGTCCGCTCCCGGCGTCTGGCGGTGCTCATGAGCCTCCACGAGCTGGATCTGGCCCAGAAGGTCAGCGACTGGGTGGTCTGCGTCCACGGGGATGTGATCGAGCGCCAGGGACCGCCGGAAGAGATTTTTTCTGCGGACTATATCATGCGGCTTTATGGCGCGGCGCGCGGCAGCTATAACGCCCTGTTCGGGTCGCTGGAGCTGGAAGCCGTCCGGGGTGAGCCGGAAGTGTTCGTCATCGGCGGCGGAGGAGCAGGGATACCGATTTACCGGCAGCTTCAGCGGCAGGGGATTCCCTTTGCCGCCGGAGTCTTGGCGGAGAACGATCTGGATTTTCCCGTGGCCCGGGCGCTGGCGGTGGAAGTTGTTTCGGAAGAAGCCTTTCGCCCTGTTGGAGACGCCGCTTTTCAGCGGGCAGCGGTGGTCATGGAGCGGTGTACAAGGGTCTTGTGCCCACTGACCGTTTTCGGGCCGGTGAATGAAAAAAACCGCCTGCTCCGTGAACGCGCCCGGGAGGCGGGGAAGCTGGCGGAGGCGTAGCGGCAGGAAAGGCAGGTGCAGTAAATCCGTGGAAAAAGAGAACTTTTCACATTATATTCGCTGTGGACAAACCATGCTGCGCTGCGGATACACCACCGGGACCTGCGCGGCTTTGGCGGCGGCCGGGGCCGCAAGGCTCCTGCTGAGCGGGGAAACCCCCTCAGTGGTTTCTCTTATGACGCCGAAGGGGCTGGAGGTCACGGCGCCGCTTGCGGAGGCTGTCCTCCTGAAGGTCGGTGCCGCCGCCCGCTGCGCCGTCCGGAAGGACGGCGGAGACGACCACGACATCACCAGCGGGATGCTGGTCTGCGCCACGGTAGAAAAAAGCGACCGCCCCGGCATTCGGATCGACGGCGGCGAGGGCGTGGGCCGGGTGACCAAACCCGGGCTTGACCAGCCTATAGGCGCGGCGGCCATCAACTCCGTTCCCAGGCGGATGATAGAGGAACAGGTCCGGTCGGTCTGTGACGAGTTATGCTGCGATGGCGGCGTGGAGGTCACCATATCCATCCCCGGCGGAGCCGAGGCGGCGGCAAAGACCTTCAATCCCTTGCTGGGCATCACCGGAGGGCTGTCGATTCTCGGCACCTCCGGCATTGTGGAGCCCATGAGCGAGCAGGCCATCGTGGACACCATCGCGGTGCAGCAGCGGCAGGCCGCCGCGGGCGGCGCAAAGGAACTGATCTTGACGCCGGGGAATTACGGCGGGGACTTTTTGCGGGATACGGGGCTTGACCGGGCAGGGGTTCCTGTGGTCAAGTGCTCCAATTTTATTGGGGACGCGCTGGACATTGCCGTCAGCCTGGGATTTGCCCGGATACTCTTTGTAGGGCACATCGGGAAGCTGGTCAAGCTGGCCGGGGGTATTATGAACACCCACTCCCGCTATGCGGACTGCCGCACGGAGCTGATCTGCGCCCATGCGGCCATCTGCGGGGCGGACGCCGCCCTCTGCCGCAGTCTGATGGCGTGCGCCACCACGGACGCGTGTATCGCGCTTCTGGATGCCGCCGGACTGCGGGAGATGGTAATGGCAAGCCTGCTGGAGGCCGTCCAGCGGCATTTGGAGCGGCGGACGGCAGACAGCTGTGAGACAGGCGCGGTGATGTTTTCCAACGTATATGGCCTTTTGGGCACGACAGAGAAAGCAAAGGAGATTTTGGAGCAATGGAAATAAGAAAAGGCGTTCTCTACGGGGTCAGCGTTGGTCCCGGCGACCCGGAGCTGCTGACCTTAAAGGCGCTCCGCGTCCTGCAAAAGTGCCCCGTTATCGCCGCGCCGCAGACCAGAAGCGGCGAGACGCTGGCGCTGGACATTGTCCGGCAGGCGGTCAGCCTGGAGGAGAAAACGGTCCTGCCGCTGTATTTTCCCATGGGACAGGACCAATCCCGCTGGTATGCCGCCCATGAACAGGCGGCGATGGAGATCCGCGCCCACCTGGACGCCGGTCGGGACGTGGCCATGCCCAATCTGGGCGATGTGTCCATTTACTCCACCTTCGGTTATTTGATGGATATCCTGCGCCAGAGGGGTTATGAGGCCGTTATGATCCCGGGGGTGCCCAGCTTCTGCGCGGCGGCGGCGCGGCTGGGAACTGTCCTTGTCAGCGGCGATACCCCCCTGCATATCATCCCCGCCAACAGTGAACCGCTGCCGCCTCTGCTGGAGCTTCCGGGGGCCAAGGTCCTGATGAAAGCCGGACGGGACCTTCCGCAGACCGTCCGGGCCCTGCGGGAAGCCGGGCAGCTGGAACGCGCCGCGCTGGTGGAGAATTGCGGTCTGCCAAACGAAAAGATCTATCCAAGGCTGGAACCGGAAGCGGAGAAGGCCGGATATTTTACAACCATATTGGTAAAGGAGCGGTGATATGGTGCATTTTGTGGGAGCCGGGCCGGGTGCGCCCGACCTGATCACCCTGCGGGGCGCGGAGCTTCTGCGGCAGGCGGATGTCGTTATTTACGCGGGAAGCCTCGTTAATCCGGCGCTTCTGGAGATGGCGCGGGAGGACTGCCGCGTTTACAACAGCGCGGAAATGACACTGGAACAGGTGGTTGCCGTCATGGACGAAAACCGGAGCGGGGAAGTGGTGCGTTTACATACGGGCGATCCCTGCCTTTATGGGGCTATCCGGGAGCAGATGGACGAACTGGACCGTCTGGGCATCCCCTGGGACGATACACCCGGAGTGTCCAGCTTCTGCGGCGCGGCGGCGGCGCTGGGGGCGGAGTACACCCTGCCCGGCGTCAGTCAGACGGTGATCATCACCCGCATGGCCGGACGAACGGGCGTACCCGAACCGGAGAGCCTGGAACTCCTGGCGCGGCACGGCGCATCTATGGCGGTGTTCCTGTCGGCGGGAATGCTGGACAAGGTCCAGGAATCTCTCCTGCAGGGCGGCTATGCACCGGATACCCCGGCGGCCATCGTATACAAAGCCACCTGGCCGGATGAACGGATCATGCGCTGCACGGTGGGGACGCTGGCCCAATCGGGTCAGGAGGCGGGCATTCGGAAAACCGCCATGATCCTGGTTGGCGGCTTCCTCTCCGGCGGCTATGAGCGGAGCAAGCTGTATGACCCCGCCTTCACTACGGAATTCCGGGAAGGGACCGGGTCATGCGGCTGACTTACCTGTCCTTTTCCGACAAGGGCGAGGCGCTGGCGGTCCGGCTGGCGGCGGCGCTGGGAGGGGAAGCGGCCCGGTGCGGCCGGCCCGTTTCGCTGGACGAGTGGACGCGTATTTCCTTCGGACGGGCCCGGGGACTGGTGTTCGTAGGGGCCGCGGGGATTGCCGTGCGGGCCATTGCCCCCTATGTCAAGAGCAAAACCTCCGACCCGGCGGTAGTGGTGGTGGACGAATGCGGGCATTTCGCGGTACCTATTCTCTCCGGCCACCTGGGCGGGGCCAACGATCTGGCCCGACAGATCGCCCGCGTCTGCGGCGCGGTTCCCGTGCTGACCACCGCCACGGACGCGGGCGGCGTATTTGCCGTGGACGAGTGGGCAAGACGGCAGAACTGCCGGGTGATCCATCCGGAGAAAATCAAGGAGGTTTCCTCCTCCCTTCTGGCTGGGGGAACAGTCCGGATTTACAGCCCCTGGCCCGTCACGGGGGACTGTCCGGCAAACGTCGTCCTGACAGAAGACGACACCGGTTGTATGGTGCGCCTGGACGTCCATAGGGGAGACAGCAGGAGTCTCTGCCTTGTCCCCAAAATTCTGGTGCTGGGCGTGGGATGCCGGAAAGGCACAGCTCAAGAGACGCTGGAGGCGGCATTCCAGTCCCTGTTGGAAAAGAGCGGCGTTTTCGCGGAGGCCGTCCGCGGGGCGGCCAGCATCGACCTGAAACGGGAGGAAACGGGACTGCTGGCCTTCTGCGAGGCCCACGGCTGGCCCTGCCGGTTTTACTCCGCCGGGGAGCTGAAGGCCGTTCCGGGCGATTTTACGGTTTCGGATTTTGTGAAAGGCGTTACCGGCGTGGACAATGTCTGCGAGCGGAGCGCGGTGCTTGCCAGCGGCGGCGGGCTTTATTGGAAAAAGAGCGCGGGGAACGGCGTCACCATGGCGCTGGCGCAATTGCCCTACGCGCCAACCTGGAGGTGGCTAGAAGATGGCGAATAAATTATACGTTGTAGGCATTGGTCCGGGGGATCAGGCGTATCTGACCGCCCGGGCCCGCCGCGCGCTGGAGGATGCCCAGGTGCTGGTGGGTTATACGGTCTATGTGGGGCTGGTGTCCGGCATGTTTCCGGAAAAGGAGACCTATACCACCCCTATGCGGCGGGAGATCGACCGCTGCCGCTGGGCGCTGGAAGCGGCCGCCGGCGGGAAAACCGTGGCTCTGGTTTGCAGCGGGGACGCGGGAGTGTACGGTATGGCGGGGCCGGTTTTGCAGCTGGCCCCGGAGTGGCCGGAGGTGGAGATCGAGGTGGTTCCCGGTGTGACGGCGGCGCTGTCCGGCGCGGCAGTGCTGGGCGCGCCCATCGGACATGACTTCTGTGTGATCTCCCTCTCCGATCTGCTCACCCCCTGGGAGGTCATCGAAAACCGGCTGCGCTGTGCCGCGCAGGGAGATTTTTCCATCTGCCTGTATAATCCAGCGTCCCACAAGCGTTCGGACTATCTGCAAAAAGCCTGCGACATCCTTCTGGCGGCGGGAGCGGACCCGGAGACCGTATGCGGATATGTGCGCAGCATCGGCAGAGAGGGCGAAGAGGCCGCCATCCTGCCCCTGAAGGAGCTGCGGGACGCGAAGCTGGACATGTTCACCACCGTGTTCGTGGGCTCCTCCACCACCCTGGCGGAGCATGGGCGGATGATTACGCCCAGGGGTTACGAAAGGAAGCGGGACCTATGCGGATCGTGATTTTCGGCGGCACCACCGAGGGGCGGACGCTGTCCCACGCGCTGGCGCGGATGGGCGCGGCTGTCACGGTCTGCGTTGCCACCGTCTACGGCAGGGAGGAGCAGGGAGAAGCGGCGGGGATGGAAGTGCTCTGCGGAAGGCTGGACACGGAAGGCATGGGACGGGTTCTGTCCGGCGCGGACCTCTGCGTGGACGCTACCCATCCCTACGCCGTCCAGGCCAGCGAAAACATCCGGCAGGCCTGCGCCTGGGAGCGGGTCCAATATATCCGGCTCCTGCGTGACAAAAGCGTACTGCCGGAGGGGGCACGGGTATTTCTTACCGCACAGGACGCGGCCCAATGGCTGGAAACCACCAGCGGCAATATCCTGCTGGCCACCGGCGCGAAGGAACTGGACGTTTTCGCATCCCTGGGCGGGGCGCGGCTGTATCCGCGGGTGCTGCCTTCCCACGAAAGCCTTGCCGCCTGTGAGGCGGCGGGAGTGCCGCGGAGCAATATTCTGGCCCTGCAGGGACCGTTTACGCAGGAGCTGAACGAGGCGCTGATCCGGCAGTTCCGGATCCGTTTTCTCGTCACCAAGGACGGAGGCCGCGCGGGCGGCTTTGAGGAAAAAGCCCTTGCCGCCGCCGCGACGGGGGCACAGCTCGTTCTGCTCCGCCGTCCGGATGAGGACGGACTGACCTATGACGCCGTTCTGGCGCGGTGCGGGGAGGTGCTGGGATGCAGGTGATATTGGTTTCTCTCGGCGGCGGACTGCCGGAGAGTTTGACGGAGGAGTGCGCCGCCGCGCTGCGGCAGGCAGGGTGTATCCTCGGCGCGAAGCGGCTGCTGGAGCACCTGCCCCAGGGGTGCACGGAAAACCGGATTGCCGCGATCCGGCCGGAGGAGCTGCTGGAAGCGATTATGGGGCAGCAAAGGGATTGTGCGGTCGTCTACAGCGGGGATACGGGATTTTATTCCGGGGCAAAGGGGTTGCTGCCGCTGCTGCGGGAACGGGAAATCCCGGCCAGGGTTTTGCCCGGGATTTCCAGCGTACAGCTGCTGTCCGCCCGGTTGGAGCGGCCCTGGCAGGATTGGGTCCTGGTGTCCGCCCACGGGACGGACTGCGATGTGGTCCGGGCCGTCATGCGGGGGAAGCCCGCTTTCTTTCTGACCGGAGGGCTTCTCGGCCCCGCGGAAATCTGCGGCAGACTGGCGGAGTCCGGCCTNGGCGGACTGCCTGTCACGGTAGGCGAGAAGCTGTCCTATCCGGATGAATCCATTACCTCCGGCACGGCGGAGCAGCTGGCCGGCCGGTCGTTCTCTTCTCTGTCCGTCCTTCTTGCCGAAGCTGCTCCACGGATGGAACGCCGCGGTCCGGGTTTCCCGGACGGTGCGTTTTTGCGGGGGGATGTTCCCATGACCAAGCAGGAGGTCCGCGCCGCCGCGCTGGCAAAGCTGGCCGTCCGGCCCGGAGACACTTTCTGGGACGTGGGCGCGGGAACGGGCAGCGTGAGCGTGGAATTGGCCCTGACGTCGGAGGGCGGCGAGGTGTTCGCGGTGGAGTGCAATGACGCGGCCTGTGGTCTCGTCCGCGCCAACCGGGAGAAATTCTGCGCCTGGAATCTGCGTGTAATTGAGGGCCGTGCCCCCCAGGCGCTGGAGGCGCTTCCGCCGCCGGACGGCGTGTTCATCGGCGGGACCAGGGGGGGCATGGCGGAAATCGTAGACTTGGCGCTCCGCAGGAATAGGAACGCCCGTATATGCATCTCCGCCATTGCGGTGGAGACCCTGTCCGCCGCCGTCGCCGCGCTGAAATCCCATGGCATCCAGCCGCAGGTTACACAGCTTGCCGTCAGCCGCAGCAAGCCGGCAGGCGGGCTGCATCTGCTGATGGCGAACAACCCGGTTTTTCTGATTACGGGGAATTGCGATGGTTGAGGTAATGATCGCGGCGCCCGCGTCCGGCAGCGGGAAGACCGTGCTGGCCTGCGCGCTGCTGGCGGCGCTGGAAAAGCGGGGCTATGCGCCCTGCGCCTTCAAATGCGGGCCGGATTACATTGACCCCATGTTCCACCGCTCCGTGCTGGGCGTGGAAAGCCACAACCTCGACCTGTTCCTGTCGGACGAGGCCGTGGTGAGAAGGCTCTACGCCCGCTGCTGCGGGGGGCATCACGCGGCGGTGCTGGAGGCCGCGATGGGATTTTACGACGGACTGGGCGGCTCCACGGACCGGGCCAGCGCCTGGCATGTCGCGGAAACCCTGGAGATCCCGGTACTGCTGGCCCTGCGGCCAAAGGGGGCCAGTCTGACCCTGGCCTCTCAGGTGAACGGGCTGACGGCCTTCCGCCGGCCTAGCCGGATTGCGGGACTGTTCCTGTGCGATTGCTCCCCCATGCTGGCCAAAAGCCTGACGCCGATGCTGGAGCGGGAAACCGGCCTTCCCGTGCTGGGGTATCTGCCCCATATGGAGGAAGCCGCGCTGGAAAGCCGTCACCTGGGACTGTGTACCGCCGGAGAAATTGCCGGTCTGACAGAACGGATCAGGACGGTTGCCCGGACGCTGGAGCAGACGATGGATTGGGAGCGGTTTTGCTCCCTGTACGGCGGGCGGCCTCTCCGCCGCTCGGCGGCAACTCCGTCCGCCGCTCCCTCCGTCCCCATTGCGGTCGCCCGTGATGAAGTGTTTAGTTTCACTTACGCGGAAACGCTGGACGCACTGGAAAGCGCGGGGGCCAGGCCGCTGTTTTTCAGTCCCCTGCGGGACAGTGAGTTGCCGGAAGGAGCCTGCGGACTGTATCTGCCGGGCGGATATCCGGAATTATACGCCGCCCAGTTGGCTGAAAATGTGGAAATGAGGAGCGCGGTCCGGCACGCGGTCGCCTGCGGAATGCCAACCGTGGCGGAATGCGGCGGATTTCTGTACCTGGGCCGGTCGCTTCAGGACGGCGATGGCCGGACATACCCTATGGCCGGAGTCCTCCCCGGAAATGGTGTGCGGAGGGACCGGTTGGTGCGCTTTGGCTACGCGGAGCTGCTTGCCGGAGATGACAGCCTCCTCTTCCGCAAGGGGGAAGCTGTGCCTGTCCACGAATTTCACTACTGGGATTCCAGCGAAAACGGCGGCGGTCTGACCGCCAGAAAACCACTGACAGGCCGCAGTTGGCGGTGCGGCTTCGTATCAGGGCGGCTCTATGCGGCATTCCCACATATTTATTTCGCGGGCCGTCCCGAATTGGCGGAGCGGTTCGTGCAGGCGGCAAAACTCTATGGAGAGGAGCAGCGTCATGTCACGGTTTAGCTCAGTCAAAGACGTCGTTACGGCCATACGGCCCGACCCTGGCGAGNATGCCTGCCGNCAGGCNGCCCACCGNNANTGGGCAAGCATCGCCAAACCTCTGGGGAGCCTGGGACTGCTGGAAACAGCGGTGGAGGACATCGCCGCACTGACAGGCGGCCCCGACGTGGATATATCCCGGCGTGCCCTTCTGCTGCTGTGCGCGGACAACGGCGTGGTACGGCAGGGCGTGGCCCAGTCCGACCATACCGTCACAGCCATCGTGACCCGCAATGCGGCGGCGGGGCGGTCCTCGGTGTGCAAAATGGCGGCGGTGGCCGGATGCCGGGTAGTCCCGGTGGACATGGGGGTGATCGATCTGGAACCGGTCCCCGGCCTGCTCAGCCGCCGGATCGCCAACGGTACCGCCGACATTACCCTGGGCCCCGCCATGACCCGCCGGCAGGCCGAACAGGCCGTCCTCACCGGCGTGGAGCTGGTCCGGGAACAGAAGGAGCAGGGTATGAACCTCCTGGCGGCGGGCGAGATGGGCATCGGCAACACCACTACCAGCGCCGCGATGGCCAGCACCCTGCTGGGACGGTCCCCGCGGGAAATGACCGGCAGGGGCGCGGGACTTTCGGACGAGGGGCTTCGCCGGAAGGTATGGGCCGTGGAAACGGCGCTGGAGGTCAACCGTCCCGACCCGGACGATCCCCTGGATATTCTGGCGAAGGTGGGCGGCTTCGACCTGGCGGGGATGTGCGGCGTATTCCTGGGCGGGGCGCTGTACCGGATCCCGGTGGTCATGGACGGACTGATCAGCACGGTTTCGGCGCTGTGCGCCGTGCGGCTGTGCCCGGAGGTACGCAAGGCGCTGATCGCCAGCCACGCTTCCGCTGAACCGGCGGGGATGCTGGTGCTGGACGCGCTGGGGAAGACGCCGCTTATTACGGCGGGGATGCGGCTGGGCGAAGGCGCCGGAGCCGTAGCGGCCATCCCGCTGTTGGACATGGCCTTGTCCCTGTACCGGGACGGTACGACCTTTGACGGCTGCGGCATCCCCGCTTACACACCCAAAGGAGGCTGAGGCTGTGTTTACCCTTATCATCGGCGGCTCGGCCAGCGGGAAGAGCGAATTTGCCGAGAGCGTAATTCTGGCTTCTCCCCATAGGCCCCGCCTTTACATCGCCACCATGGAACCTTTTGATGAAGAATGCCGTGCCCGGATTGCCGGACACCGGCGGATGCGGGCGGAAAAGCAGTTTGAGACGGTAGAATGCTATACGTCCCTGTCCGGCCTGCGTCTGGCGGGCGGGGGATGCGCATTGCTGGAATGCCTGGGCAATCTGGCCGCCAANGAGNTGTACAGCCCCGNCGGGGCCGGGACNNNGNANGGNGCGCTCCACGCCATCCTGTCCGGCGTAGANGNGCTCCTGNNCCAGTGCGAGGATCTGGTNGTNGTCAGCAACGAGACCTTCACCGGCGGGAACCGTTACGCCGGTGAAACGGACGATTACCTGCANCTNCTGGCNGACGCGAACCGGGCCTTGGCACGGCGGGCGGACCGGGTATGNGAGGTNATNTGCGGNCTGCCGCANTTTTANAAAGGAGCGCCGGTATGATTGCTGTNGAGACGATTCTGGTGGCNTTCGCCATGTTCTCCGCGCTGCCGNTNCCCCANCCGGTCTGGAANGAACGNAACATGCGNTACNCNCTGTGNGCGTTTCCNCTGNTTGGCGNTNTCTGNGGAGGNGCNTGGTGGGCCTGGAGNGCGGTCTGCGCNTGGCTNCCGGTNCCGGATTTGCNGCGGGGNGCGGGGNTNTGNCTGNTCCCNGTGNTCCTGACCGGNGGCATNCACNTNGACGGCTTTGCCGACACCTGCGACGCCCTGGCAAGCTGCGCTTCTCCNGAGAAGAAGCAGGAAATCCTNAAGGACCCCCGCTGCGGNGCCTTTGCGGNGATCCGNCTGTGCNGCTATTTTACGGCNTANNTNGCCCTTTGCNCGGCNGTGAGNCCGGACCGNCAGGCNNNNTGGTGCATGGGNCTGGCATTTGTTCTGGAGCGGGCCCTGTCNGGATTGGCGGTCAGCCGNTTCCCGCTGGCCAAAAATACCGGNNTGGCCCACNCCTTNGCCACNGCCGCCGACCGGAANANNGNGGGGCGCATCCTGCTGGTACTGTGCCTCCTGACCGGCGGCGGCATGGTTGCCGCAGGGGGCCTGACCGGCGCGGTGATGCTGGCCGCGGGACTGTTCGTATTCTGGCGCTACAGGGTGACGGCGGACCGGCAGTTCGGCGGGATCTCCGGAGATCTGGCCGGGTGGTTCTTACAGAGAGCGGAGCTTTGGATGCTGGCGGCGCTGACCGCCTGCCAGCTTGTCAGGGAGGTCTTACCATGATTTTCATTACCGGGCCGCTGTACAGCGGCAAGCGGGAATACGCGCGCAAAATCCTTGGATGCGAAGAGGCGGAATTGAAAAGCCGCGCTATATGGGATGTGCAGGACCTGGCGACCCGGCGCAGGGACCTGGAGGCCCTGGCGGATGAGCTGAGTCAATACGAGGTGGTCATTGCCACGGAGGTTGGCGGCGGCGTGGTCCCGGTAGATGCCGGAGAACGGGCCGGACGGGAGGCCGCGGGACGGCTCAGCTGCCTGCTGGCCCGGCGGGCGGAGCGGGTGGTGCGGGTGTTCTGCGGACTGCCCGTAGTGCTGAAGGGGTGAAAGTGTGGACATTTATCTTCTGCGCCACGGCGAAACGGCGTACAACGCGGAAAAGCGTTACCTGAGCCGCAGTGATATCTCCCTGTCCGCCAAAGGGCTTGCGGAATTGATCCCCGCAGGGTTTTCGCCGGAAATGGTTTATGTATCCCCTTTGCGCCGGACGCAAGAGACCGCCGGGGCGCTCTTCCCGGCGGCCCGGTTGACAGTGATTGATGATTTCCGGGAAATGGATTTTGGCATCTTTGAGGGCAAGAATTATGAGGAAATGTCCGGCCTTCCGGAATATCAGGCATGGGTCGATGGCAATTGCCTCGGTAAAATTCCCGGCGGAGAGCAGAAATCGGACTTCTGCCGCCGGACCTGCAAGGCGTTTGCCAAGCTGGTGGATCAGGCGCTGGAGGCGGGCGGGGACCGTCTGGTGATCGTCGCCCACGGCGGCACGCAGATGGCTGTCATGGAGCGGTTTGCTTGGCCTGCCAGGGACTATTTTTCCTGGAACGGGCCGAACGGCGGAGGATTTGTTCTGGACGCTTCTCCCTGGCGGCGGGAGCGGAAGCTTATACTGCGGGGGACCATCCGCTATACGAAGGAGGGACCGGAATGCTGCTGACAGGCGCGATCCTATGCGGCTTTGCGCTGGATCTGCTCCTGGCCGACCCGGCGTGGATGCCCCATCCGGTGATTTATATGGGCAAAGCCATTTCCGGCCTGGAGCGCTGGCTGCGCGCCCGGCTTCCGGCTGCGCCCCGGGGCGAACGGCTGGGCGGCATCCTGCTGGCAATCGCGCTGCCGGCTGGAACGCTGGCAATCTCGGGGGGCGCATGCCGTCTGGCGGCGCGTCTGCATCCGGCATTGGGATTCGCGGTGCAGACAGTCTGGTGCTGGCAGGCGCTGGCCCTGAGGGGACTGGCCCTGGAGAGCCGGAGGGTTTACAGCGAACTGGCAAAAAACGACCTCCCCGCCGCGCGGCGGGCCGTCAGCCGCATCGTAGGCCGCGACACCCAGACTCTGACGGCGGAGGGCGTTACGAAGGCAGCGGTGGAAACGGTGGCGGAAAATTTTTCCGATGGCACGGCGGCTCCGCTGCTTTACATGCTGTTGGGCGGCGCGCCGCTGGCCCTGGTTTATAAATCCATCAATACCATGGACAGCATGGTGGGCTATCAAAACGAGCGTTTCCTCCACTTTGGCCGCGCGGCGGCGAAGCTGGACGACGCGGTCAATCTGCTGCCCTCCCGGCTGGCGGCGCTGCTCTGGATCGGAGCGGCGTTTCTGACGGGGAACAGCGGTAAAAATGCCTGGCGCATCTGGCGGCGAGACCGCCGGAACCATCCCAGTCCCAATTCCGCGCAGACGGAATCCGCCTGCGCCGGTGCGCTGGGGGTGCAGTTGGCGGGACCGATGTCCTATTTCGGGACGGTACACCAGAAACCCACCATTGGTGACCCTCTGCGTCCGGCGGAGCCGGAGGACATCCTGCGGGCAAACCGGATGCTGTACGTTTCCGGCGTGCTGGCATTGGTACTGGGGATAGGTTTGCGCACGGCGGTATGCTTATGGATGCAGTAAGGAGGATGGCATGGAAGAACTGATCCACGGCGGCGACTGGGCCGGATATGAACGGGAATATGGTAAAGCGCCCTTGGATTTTTCCTCCAACGTCAGTCCTCTGGGCCTTCCGGAGGGAGTGCGGCAGGCCGTCATCCGCTCCTTGCAGGATACGGAGCGGTACCCCGATCCCCTGTGCCGCCGGCTGCGCCGCGCCATAGCCAACGCGGAAGGGATCGATCCTCTCTGGTGCTTGTGCGGCTGCGGCTCCGCGGACCTCATTTACCGCGCGGTCCTGGCCAGACGGCCCCGAAGGGCGCTGGTGACATCCCCGACCTTTGCCGAATATGAAGCGGCATTGGCGCTGATTTCCTGCCGGACAGAGCGGTACATACTGCGGAGGGAGGAGGGCTTCCTGCTCCGGGAGGATTTTCCGGAGGCAATCACGCCGGGGGTTGACATGGTGTTCCTCTGCGAGCCAAACAACCCTACAGGCCGGACGACCTCCCATAAACTTTTGCTGGAGATAATGACGCGGTGCCGGGAAACCGGTACACTGCTGGTAGTGGATGAATGCTTCGGCAGTTTTCTGGATGATCCCGGCCAGCATACGCTGCGAGAGCAGCTGGAGGAATTCCCCAACCTGCTGATTTTAAAGGCGTTTACCAAGCTGTACGCCATGGCGGGACTGCGCCTGGGCTACTGCCTGTGCAGTGACGTTTCCTTCCTGGGCGCCATGCGCGCCGCCGGACAGCCCTGGGCGGTATCCGGCCCCGCGCAGGCGGCGGGGATCGCGGCCCTTGCGGAGACGGAATACGCGCAGGCCGTCCGGGCGCTGACGGCGCGGGAACGGCCCTGGCTGGCGGGGGAGCTGGAGCGTCTGGGCTGCGAGGTCATTCCGGGCGAAGCCAATTATCTGCTGTTCGCCCAGGACAAACCGCTTCTGGAGCCGCTGCGGCGCAGGGGAATCCTCCTGCGGGGCTGCGGGAACTACCATGGCCTGGACGGTACATGGTACCGTGCGGCGGTACGGGACCGGGAGGACAACCGCCGCTTTCTCGCCGCGCTGGAAGCTATTTTAAAGGAGGACAACCCATGAGCCGCGCAAAATCCATCATGATCCAGGGCACCATGTCCGGTGCGGGAAAGAGTTTGCTGTGTGCGGCGCTGTGCCGCGTTTTTGCCCAGGACGGCTGGCGGACCGCTCCGTTCAAAAGTCAGAATATGGCGCTCAACAGCTTCGTCACGTTGGACGGACTGGAGATTGGCCGCGCCCAGGCTGTCCAGGCTCAGGCGGCGGGAGTGGAGCCGGACGTGCGCATGAATCCTGTTCTGCTCAAGCCGTGCAGCGATGTGGGCAGTCAGGTGATCGTCCTCGGCGAGGTGCGGGGCCAGATGCCGGCGAAGGAGTATTTTCGTTACAAGCGGCAGCTCTTCCCGGAGATCCTCGCCGCCTACGACAGCCTGGCCAGTGAAAACGACGTGATCGTCATCGAGGGCGCGGGCAGTCCGGCGGAGATCAATCTCCGGGCGGACGACATTGTGAACATGGGGCTGGCCCAACGAGTGGACGCGCCGGTGCTGCTGGCGGGAGACATCGACCGGGGCGGCGTGTTTGCCCAGCTGTATGGCACTGTGGCCTTGCTCCAGCAAGAGGAGCAGGATCGAATCGCGGGCCTTGTCATCAACAAATTCCGGGGGGACATCGAAATCTTGCGTCCGGGGCTTGCCATGCTGGAGGAAAAGACCGGGAAGCCGGTGCTGGGCGTGGTGCCCTATCTCCATGTGGACGTGGACGACGAGGATTCGCTGGCTCCGCGCTTGGAGCGGCAGGGGACGCATAAGCCGCTGGACGCGGCGGTGATACGCCTGCCGCGTATGTCCAATTTTACCGATTTCGCGCCACTGGAGACGCACCCGCAGATCGGGGTGCGGTATGTGGACGAGGTCCGCCGTCNGGCAAGTCCGGACCTGGTGNTNCTGCCGGGGACAAANAGNACCATNGACGANNTGCTCTGGCTGCGGCAGAGCGGNCTGGANGCGGCNATCCNGAAGCTGGCCGGCCAGGGNNCGCCCATCCTGGGGGTTTGCGGCGGCTATCAGATGCTGGGCGAAATGCTCCANGACCCNGANGGGGTAGAGCGGAGCGAACCGGGCAGCGTCCGGGGNATGGGCCTGCTGCCGGTGGANACNACCTTCATNGGGNAGAAGCANCGCNGGCAGGTAANAGCNGTGGTTTCGGCGGANGCCCTGGCGGGCGCGGAATTGGNNGGCTACGAGATCCACATGGGGCGGACNGAGGTCANAGGNGNGCCCTTCTGCGTTNTGGATGANGGNNGGCCGGANGGCTGNGNGCAGGGCAATGTATGGGGGACGTACCTCCACGGNCTGTTTGACAGNGGGNCGCTGACGNAAAANCTGGCGGAGANGCTCTGCCGGCGGAAGGGNNTGNNGCTNGAACTGGCCCAGCCGCTCTCCCATGCCGCCTATCAGCNGCAGCANTTTGACCTGCTGGCGGAGGGNGTNCGCCANGCGCTGGATATGGAAAAAATTTACCGGATCATGGAGATGGTTTGAATGGANCAGGAGATNAAATACGTNCTTCCGGCAGAAATNGAACAGGAAAGCATGCGCATNATNGNNCAGGAGCTGNNNCAACGNGGNATAACTCTGCCGCGGGAAACGGAAGCGGTGGTCAAACGGGTCATCCATACCACGGCGGATTTCGATTATGCGGAAAACCTGCATTTTACCCCAGACGCTGTGCCGACGGCCCTGGAAGCGCTCCGGCCCGGGCGGGCGGTGATTACAGATACCAATATGGCAAAGGCCGGGGTCAGCAAGCCTGCTTTGACGCAGCTGTCATGTGAAGTTCACTGCTTTATGGCGGACCGCGATGTCGCGGAAGCCGCGAAGGATCATGGTACGACCCGCGCCGCAGCCGCCATGCAAAAAGCGGCCAGGGAATATCCGGAGGCGGTTTTTGCCGTTGGGAACGCGCCAACGGCGCTGCTGGCACTCTGCGAACTGATACGAAGCGGGCTGCGGCCCGCGCTGGTGATAGCTGTGCCGGTAGGGTTCGTCAACGTAGTGGAAAGCAAACAGCGGATATTCCAGCTCTGCCTGGACGGCGGTATCCCGTGTATTGCGGCCATGGGCCGAAAGGGCGGCAGTAATGTGGCGGCTTCCATCTGCAACGCGCTTATGTATACGGCATTGGGAACGCTTGATCCTGCGCGGCGCTGAGGCATTTGTTCTTTGCGGATACGGGTGCGATGCACCACCATGGCCGCCCGCGGCTGGCCAGCGGCTCCAAAATCTCCCTGAAACCGGTTGGCTTCGGGGAGATTTTTGTTTTGGTGGCTTTTAGGGCGGGTTTAACTTTTGCGGTTTTTGCTGACCCGCGCCGCGACCCACAATAGGGTGACCCGCGGCGGAGGGGGGAGATCCGGATGCAAACCTCTCCTGTGTCTGAGGCTGTGCAGAGGAATATGTTCCGAGGGGCATCCTTCGGTTATTGACTTCCGATTTTCCGTCTGATACACTTGCCTCAGTGAGGAGAGGCGGTTTTAAATGAATCTGATCAGTGGATCAGTGCATTTTTCCCGGCGGCTGTCTTTGCAGGCGCAGGCGCAGATGAAACGAACCGGAGGTGTACGCATTGAGAAACAAGGATCTGTTCACGGTCATTGTGGCTGATGACGAGGAAGAACTGCGGGAAGCCGTATGCCGGCTCATCCCCTGGGAAAGTATTGGTTTCAGACTCCTGGGGAGCGCTGGCAACGGACTGGATGCCCTGGAGCTGGTGGAGCAGCTTCAGCCGGATCTGCTTTTGACGGATATCCATATGCCGTTTATCTCCGGAACGGATCTTGCCAGGCAGGTACGGGAGCTTCAACCGCTTATCCAGATCGCTTTTCTGAGCGGTTATGACGATTTTGAATATGCCAAACTGGGAATTGAATACGAGGTCGTCTCCTATCTGCTCAAGCCGATCAGCATGGAAGAGCTGACAGCGGCCCTGAAAGAGATCCATGGCAAAATGGCGGCCAAGTTTCACTACCTNACGTCCGGTGGGGACCGGGGCGGCAGCCTGCAGTTGGCGGTGGCCTCGCTGCTGCTGGATGGCTTTGCCGATCCNCCGGAGGANGAGNNGCTGCTCTCCACNCTTTCCGAGCTGGGCTTTGTGGTTACCGCGCCCTATCAGATGACGGTCCTGGCCACACATGTGGATGGNTCCTGCCTGCCGGAGGCGGTTGGCATGATCGATAAAGTGCTGCAAAAATATTANAGCTGCTGCAGTATCGCTTCCGGCGGAAGGGCGCTGACTGTCCTCGTATCCGAGGATGGCTTCTCCCGCCTGGATATGGCGCTGGATGAGCTGCTGCAGGGGCTGTANCGGTTCCTGGANGANGGCTGCGTCATTGGNGTCAGCCGGAAATTCAACCGGATCAATCTCAGCCATACNGCCTGNAGAGAGGCCATNGACGCCCAGTGNATGTCCGGCGGCNGCGGNATCCGCCGNATCGGCGATATGCTGGCNGAACCGGAGATCCGTACAGCGGCGGTCCCGGATGCTTCTGCNGANTTGGAAAAACTTCTGTATGGCGCGGATAGCGGCGANCTTGACNGCTATCTGAAGCNATGCCTTTNCCCGGCGGAGGACGACGGGGAGATGGCGGCGCTGCAGNTGCTGGTGGCCGTCAGNANCATCCTGNCCGGCGTGNTGNCNGCGNCCGANCTTTCNCGGCTGTTCCAACGGTACGGNCTGGCGGCGCCGCTGACGGTTGGNGTGGACGGNGAGGAATTGAAGCGGCGGATCAGGGCGGTGTGCATGACCGGACAGAGCATCCTGGCCGAACAGCGGCAGGGCGGCGTGGGGGAATTGTGCGGCAGGGCGCTGCGTATGATCGAGCAGAACTANATGGACCCNGAGCTGTCGCTGGCTTCCGTAAGCGAACAGNTCCATGTCAGCCCCAATTATCTGAGCGCNAANATGAAAAAATATACCGGAGATACATTTATCAATCTGCTGATCAAAAAGCGGATGGANGCNGCGATGGNNCTGATCACCTCCGGNGGNATCCGGATCGCGGAAGCGGCCAGCCGCTGCGGTTATGCCGACCAGCACTATTTCAGCTTCTGCTTNAAAAAATACTANGGCGTCTCCCCGGCCAAAATGCGGCGGGGCGGCGGAAAGGATGACGGCNGTGAAGCGTAAAAGCCCNACAATGAATACCGTGCTGATNCTCTCGATNATCGGCACGGTGGCGGCGGTGCTGATCTGNACGATGCTGCTTTTCCTGCGGACGTACCGCCAGTCGCTGTATCGCTCCGCCGGAGTTTCCAGCCAGCGCACGATCTCNCAGGTCAGCGGGACGGTGGATGAATATCTGCGGGAAATAAACAATGTCATGNCNGTCCTCCAGGAGTCCCTGGAGGACCCGGACATCAACCGGCAGGAGTTTATTNACGCCTTCCTCCGCACCAGGCCGGAGGTCGTTTCNGTCAGCACGTATGCCGCGTCAGGCGAGCTGTGGGGCTGCTACAGNCTTGAACATACGATCCGNTCAAANATCGAGGAGAACCTGTCCTTCCGNGCCGCGCTTGCGCNGGAATATCATAACGGTTATATCTCCGCTCCCCATGTGGTCACGCTCTTTGAGGGNTACTACCCCTGGGCCGTTACCATCGTCTCCGCCCTGGANACGGANCNCACCGAGGAGTGGGTGGCGCTGGACATCAGCTGCACCAACATATCCTCCTACATCAACGGCATCGGCATCGGGCAGCGGGGNTATTGNTTCCTGATGGANGCNGANGGGAATATCGTTTACCACCCGCAGCAGCAGCTNATCTACTCNGACCTGAAAAACGAGGACACATCCCTGATCACCGGACTGCCCGACGGCAGTCATGTGGAGGGAAATGTNNTCTATACGGTGCAGACCCTGAAAAACGGCCTTTGGAAAGTGGTGGGCGTNAGNTTTATGGACGAGCTGATCTCCAATGCCGTCAACGAGGTCGNCCGTATCCTGCTCCCNGCNGCCGCGTTGATCCTCNTCGCNATGCTGCTCATCAGCGCGGTGCTCTCCCGCCTGCTCTCCCGCCCNCTCCACGCGCTGGCCGGCGCGATGGAGGAATTTGAACGGGGCGCGGATCANTTCAGCTACANCAGCGTGAGCGGCGTACAGGANGTNCGGATGCTGTCCGATTCNTTCGGCCANATGGTGCNGCAGATCAAGCAGCTGATGGAAAACGCCCGGAATGAGGAGATCAATCTGCGGAAAACGGAGCTGCGGGCCCTTCAGGCGCAGATCAATCCCCACTTTCTCTANAACACGCTGGACTCCATATCCTGGATGTGCGANCAGGGGAAGAGCGCCGAGGCGGTGCGCATGGTCAACGCNCTGGCGACGCTCTTCCGGATCAGTATCAGCCGCGGNCATGAGCTCATCAGCATCCGCAGCGAGTTNCAGCACGCGGAGAGCTANCTGAAGATACAGTCCTACCGTTATAAAAATCAGTTTACCTATTCCTTTGACGCCGACGCGGACTGNCTGGANTANCTNTGCAACAAAATTACGCTNCAGCCCATTATTGAAAACGCCATCTACCACGGCATCAACGGCCTGGTGGACGAGGGGAGCATCCTGGTCACGGTGCGGAGCGATGGGGACGATATTCTCTTCACCGTGGAGGACAACGGCATGGGGATGGATCAGGAGCAGATCGAGGCCATCATGAGCAAGGACCGCAGCGACCACGCCGGTATCGGCATCAAAAACGTCAACGACCGGCTGAAAATCTATTTCGGCGGCAGCTACGGCATTCAGATCGACAGCGTCCCGGATGAGGGGACCAGGGTTTGCATCCGTATGCCAAAGGTGCTGAAGGAGGCGGACTATGAGAAACGCTGACCCTGTCCGCCGGCTGGCGGTACTGCTTCTGTGCGCCGCGCTGCTGCTGTCCGGCTGCGCGGACAGCGGCGCGGGGACCCAGCACAAGGTGTATTTTGTGACCAAGTCCCTGGATACCGAGTTCTGGAGGGCCGCTATCGCCGGGGCCAACGCCGCCTCGGCGGAGTACAACGTGGCGCTGACGGTGCTCGGCCCGGAGACCGAGGAGGACTATGTGACCCAGAACGCGTATATTGCTCAGGCGGTGGAGGAGGGGGCCGAGGCGCTGGTGTTTTCCGCCATCAGCTATGAGGAGAACGCCGCCGCCATTGACGCCGCCGCCGCCCGGGGCGTGCGGGTGGTGGTCATCGACAGCGATGTGGCCTCCGACAGCGTCAGCGTGCGTATTGGCACGGACAACGTGGAGGCAGGCCGCATGGCCGCTGCCGCCGCCCTGGATNCCGGTTGGGAGACGCTGGTGGTGGGCATCGTCAACTACGACCTGGGGAGCCGCAACGGTCAGGAGCGGGAGGCCGGACTGCGGGAGATGCTGGGCGCGGATGACCGGGTGCGGGAGATTTACACCATNAACGTCCTCACNACGCCCCAGGCNGCCCAGGCGGGAAGNGANCAGCTCCTGGAGCNGCACCCNGAAATCAACGTATTGATCGGNCTGAATGAGCCNCTGGCCGTGGGCGCCGCCCAGGCGGTGGACGCCCTGGGCCTGGCGGGACAGGTGCGGATGGTGGGCTTTGACACCAATGTCCGCTGCATCGATCTGATGCGGGACGGGGCCGTCTCCGCGCTCATCGTCCAGAATACCTACGCCATGGGCTACCTGGGCGTGGAGTTCGCCTGGAAGCTGATGGANGGAAGCAGCTATGACCCCGNCCAGCTGGTCGATACGGCCACCACCATCGTCACCCGGGACAATATGTTTACCCCGGAGAGCCAGAAAGCTCTGTTCCCGTTCGGATGATGGNCGTATNCTGTGTGCGGGATGGATTTTGTGGATNATCCACAAAATCCATCCTNNATTTTTGGAAGAGATGAAGAGGGGTTATAAAAAATTACCCTTTTTTTGAAGAAAGAATCCCATTGTTTTTCCGGATATAATTTGATAATATTAAGATGACAGGGTTCCGTGCCCTGTAAAAATTNGTTTGGAGGAAATGAAAATGAAGAAGATCTNTGCACTGCTTCTGGCGCTGNNCATGGTGTTCACGCTGGNTGCCTGCGGCGGCAGCAACGACGCCCCGGCCAACAACNACACCCCGNCCAACAATGCCAGCAACTCCGGCAACACCAATACCGCCGAGCCCGCTCCCAGCACCGGAAGCGACCTGAACGTGGGCGTGTTCTGGTATGCCTACAGCGACGCCTTCCTGTCCACCGTGCGTACCGCNCTGGACGCCGACCTGGCTGNCGCCGGCATCACCTATCAGGATTATGACGCCAACAACAACCAGGCCTCCCAGCTGGAGCAGGTCCAGACCGCCATTACCAACGGCGTTAACGTCCTGGTGGTGAACCTGGTNACCTCNGGCTCCGCCGATGCCGCCCAGCAGATCATTCAGGCCGCGAACGGCCTGCCCGTGGTGTTCTTCAACCGCGCTCCCGAGGGCGACGGCGAAGAGGGCNCCGTCCTCGGCGCTTACGACAACGTCTGCTTCATCGGCACCGACGCTCCCGAGGCCGGCCATCTCCAGGGCAAGATGATCGGCGACTTCCTGGTGGAGAACTACGACAGCGTNGACCTGAACGGCGACGGCACCATCTCCTACGCCATGTTCATGGGCGANGCCGCCAACGTGGAGGCCATNTACCGCACCCAGTACGGTGTGGAGGACGCNAACGCCGTCCTGACCGCCNNCGGCAAGCCCGAGCTGGCCTACTTCAACGCCAGCAACAGCGACAAGTANCAGCTGGACCCCAACGGCGCCTGGTCCTCCAGCGCTGGCTTCGACTTCATGAGCGTNAACCTGGCTGAGTACAGCGAGGCCAACAATAACATGATCGAGCTCGTCATCGCCAACAACGACGACATGGCCGCCGGCGCCATCTCCGCNCTGGAGAATGCCGGTTACAACCTGGGCGACGGCGCCTGCACCAAGATCCCCGTCTTCGGCGTGGATGCCACCCAGACCGCGCAGGATCTCATNGCTGCCGACAAGATGACCGGTACCGTCAAGCAGGACGCCGAGGGCATGGCTACCGCTATCACTTCNGTGGTGCAGGCCATTGGCGGCGGCTCCGGCATGGCTGATTCCATCTCCAGCGTGGCTGGTTCCGCCGACATGTACTCTGTCGCCGACGGCTTCACCACCAAGCTGTTTGTCGCTTACGCCCCCTTCACTGCGTAATCCATCTGCGAAACCTGAACAGGGGCAGCTGTTGAAGCAGCTGCCCCTTCCTTGAAATTTTGNCCTGTGCGGACGGCCGGACNCGCNCTTTTCTGCTNGGNTTNACCAGGTCTGCCGCACGGCGGCGCTGAAAGAATCTNATTGCGAAACAGTATGAAATGTATGGGAGGGAAAAACAATGGCTCAGGATATCCTCCTGAAAATGACGGATATCACCAAGACCTTTCCGGGCGTCAAGGCGCTGGACCGCGTCTCCCTNGAGGTGGAGGCGGGTACGGTCCACGCCCTGATGGGCGAGAACGGCGCGGGCAAGTCCACCCTGATGAAGTGCCTTTTCGGCATTTACAACAAGGACAGCGGGACCATCCTGCTGGAAGGGAAAGAGGTCAACTTCAAAAGCAGCCGCGAGGCCCTGGACAACGGCGTCGCCATGGTGCATCAGGAACTGAACCAGGCGCTCAAGCGCACCGTGATGGACAACATCTGGCTGGGCCGCTATCCGCTGAAGGGCGGCGTCATGGTGGATGAAAAAAAGATGTATCAGGATACTATGGCGGTCTTTCAGGAACTGGAGATCAACGTGGACCCCAGGCGGGTGATGAGCACCATGCCGGTATCCCAGCGCCAGATGGTGGAGATCGCCAAGGCTGTCTCCTACAACTCAAAAGTCATCGTTTTCGATGAGCCCACCTCCTCCCTGACGGAGGAAGAGGTGGAGCACCTGTTCCGGATCATCAGCATGCTCCGGGACCGGGGCATGGGCATTATCTATATCTCCCACAAGATGGCGGAGATCAAGCGCATCTCGGACTACATCACGGTCATGCGCGACGGCGCCCATGTGGCCACCAGGCCCGCCGCTGAGTTGGAAATGAACGACATCATCCGATTGATGGTGGGACGCGAGCTGACTAACCAGTTCCCCCCCAAGACCAACGAACCCGGCGAGGTCTATCTGAAGGTGGAGCACCTGAGCGGTCAGTATTCTCTGCTGCACGACGTATCCTTCGAGGCGCACCGGGGCGAGATCCTGGGCCTGGCCGGNCTGGACGGCAGCGGCCGCACGGAGACGCTGGAGAGCATCTTCGGCGTGGCGACCCGCAAATCCGGGACGATCACCCTGGACGGGAAACCCTGTAAGAACCGCAACGCCCAGGAGTCCATTAAAAACGGCTTCGCCCTCCTGACGGAGGAGCGCCGGGCCACCGGCATTTTCGGCATTCTGGACATCCGGGAGAACACGGTCATCTCCAGTCTGAAGAAGCACCTGCGCTTTGGCATCTATCTCAACAGCGCCTCCATGAAGAAGGACACCCAGTGGTCCATTGATTCCATGCGCACCAAGACGCCGTCCCAGGAGACCAAGATCCGNAGNCTCTCCGGCGGNAACCAGCAGAAGGTCATCATAGGCCGCTGGCTGTTGACGGAGCCGGAGGTGCTCCTTCTGGACGAACCCACCCGCGGCATCGACGTAGGCGCGAAGTATGAGATATATCAGCTCATTCTGGACCTGGCCAACCAGGGAAAGACGGTGCTGGTGGTTTCCTCTGAGATGCCGGAGCTGCTGGGGATCTGCGACAGGATCCTTGTAATGTCCGGCGGACGACTGGCCGGAGAGGTGGACGCCAGGACCACCACGCAGGAAGAGATCATGACGCTGGCGGCCAAATACGTTTGAGAAGGTCCTGGGCGGGCGGTCAACCCCGCTCTTCAGCCAGCTGCGGCTCCAAAACTTCTACACGGTAACGATATGATATTTTAATCGAGAGTCAGGAGGAGAGAATCAGACATGATGGGTCTTATTAACAGAAAAGCGGAAGAATACCGCGCCCTTGACAGCATTGACCGCCGCCGGTTCTGGACGGACGGCCTGCTGAACAACGCGCTTTACATCCTGATGGCGGCATTTATCATTTTTACGGCCATCGTCAATAAAAATTTCGTCAGCCCCAGTTCCATTGCCAATATCATTACGCTGGCTGCGGCCTCGCTGCCCATGGCTCTGGGCATCGGCGGATGCATCGTCCTCACCGGCACCGACCTGTCCGGCGGCCGTGTGTTCGGCCTGACGGCGGCTATGGCCGCGGCGCTGCTGCAGAACCGCGCCGCCAGCAAGCTGCTGTTCGAGCATCTGCCCAAGACCAGCGGCGCGTGGATTCTCGCGGTGCTGCTGATCGTCATGCTGGTAGGCGCGGTGATCGGCCTAGTCAACGGCTTCTTTGTGGCGAAGTTCAGCCTGCACCCCTTTATCGTCACCCTGGCCACCCAGCTGATTACTTACGGCATTATCCTGATGTTTTTCCAGATCAACGGAAACGGCGGCGGCCCTATCAGCAATGTGGCCCAGGAGTTCAAGGACACCGTCTCCGGTCCGGCCATCAAGATCGCGGCATGGAACGTCTCCATTCCCTGGTATGTGATCTATGCCTTTATCCTGGTGGTGGTCATGTGGTTTATCTGGAACAAGACCACCTTCGGCAAGAATATGTTTGCTGTGGGCTCCAATGCTGAGGCGGCGAAGGTCTCCGGCGTCAACGTATTCATGACCACCGTTCTCGTGCATACTCTGGCAGGCGCCATGTACGGTTTCGCGGGCTATGTGGAGGCGGCCCGGCTGGGTTCCATCACTGCCGCTACCGGATTGAACAATGAGTGCGACGCTATTGCGGCCTGCGTTATCGGCGGGGTCTCCTTCGTTGGCGGCACTGGTAAGATCAGCGGCATTGTCCTGGGCGTGTTCGTGCTGCGCATTATCTTCGTGGCCCTGAATATGCTGGGCATCGACCCCAATCTGCAGTTCATCATCAAGGGCGGCATTATTCTGGCCGCGGTGGCGCTGGATATGCGGAAGTATCTGGTGCGCAAGTAATCTGTATATTTCATGACAGCGTTAAGCAGGAGCTGCGGCAGTTTGCCGCAGCTCCTGCTTGCGATTTTTGACGAACGCCGTGCCCCGCAATAGGGTGGTCCGCGATGGAGGGAAGCGGTTTGGACCGGCATCCTTGAGGATCTTCTTGTGGAGCTTTGCTGCGGAGTCGGGGTGGTCCGCCTCTCCCAAGGCCGGGGTAGGGAATATGTACTGGTTATTTAAATTGAGCGATCACGCTGTAACGGCGGTCGATGGCCTTAACGACCGGCTCATAGATCTCCTTTACCATCTGGAGGGCGAGCTCGTCCGCAGCCTGTCCGTTCGCCGCGGTATTGAATTTTTCCTCCAGCCGGGTACGCAAGTCCTGTTCGACGGCGTTGTAGTCTGCCACAGTCAATTTAATATCTCCCCATGCAAGAAGGCTCTCCTTGACGTCGTCAACGATGACCTTGTTGGGGTCGATTTCAATTGCCTGCAAGTAGGCGTGGTCGATTTGGATCGTGACCGTCTTCTCGTCCTTGTCCTCAATTATATTGGCCGCGGTCAGATTGTCCAGATCCACAACGAAGTATCCCGTTCCGGAGTAGGACACGTTCTGCGTCTTCTTCAGGAAGTCGAAGTCCAGCTGCTTGATGAGACGGTCCGTCAGCTTTGTGGTGACCGTGCCGTCCTGCGTGCTGACAATCAGCTTTCGGGTCTCGCTTTGGTGGGAGAGGATGACCTCGGAGAAATTTACCTCCACGCCGCTGGACCGGAGGTAGATCGTGTCCAGATCAATCTGTTCAATGCCGTCTGAAAACTGCGTATGTATGGGCTCCGTACCATGGAGATACCCCCAGATGACAACGGTAAGGATCAGCAAAGCCAGTATGCCGGCGATGATATTCAAATTTTTCTGCCTGTTTTTCATAATCTTTTCTCCCCCGCGGCAACGGGCTCGGGATCGGATGCGGAATCCGGTTTCGGCTCGGTCCTGCGGCGTCTTCTTATGGGCGGCATTGGGATCGTAATGTGAAAAATTTCTCCCAGCAGCCACTTGAGGACAAGGACTGTGAGCAGCGGCATGAGGCAGTTGGTCAGGATCAGAATGGCGATGGAGTTCATGCACCTGCGAATGGTGTTCTGGAAGTGGAGCATGAGATCGGAGACGTCGTGGATGGCGGTCTGGAAGAGATCCGACAATTTTTCAAAAATGGTCTTATCCTCCGTGCCGCTGTCCATGGCCTCGTTGAGTTTGCCGGCGCCGTCCTCCGTCTCCTGGATGGTTTCATGAACATATGCATTGAGGTCAGAGGCGACGATGTTGGTGATATGGGTGCTGCATGGAATGACAAAGGCCGCCGCCAGGCCAAGGATGCAAAGCCGGGCCGCCAAACCTCTCAGGAGGTCTTTTCTGGTAGCGACAAACAGGATCCACATAAAGCAGGACAATGGGATGAGGATCGTAAACGCCGCTTTGATTCCGTATTGGATCAGGATTTTTTCCAGGAACAGGACGGCGAGGATGGCTACAAAATAGATGTTCATGTCCGCCAGACTGTCCGCCAATGGGGTCGCGAAGTCATCCGGCAGCGCGGAGATCGCCAGAGAGGTGGAGAGCGTGGCCGCCGAGAATTTCATCACGGTAGCGCTGCTGTCCTCCACGCTTACAACGGAGTCCGCCACAAACTTTGACTCCGGCAGCTTTGCCGCGATAACAAAGAATGAAAGCGCGGCAATGAGGAGCAGCGACAGGATTTTTATCACCAGAGTGGCGTGCTTTTCAGATAACATGTCGATTCCTTCTTTCTTTGTTTTGATAAAATGCCGGTTTGTACGCAAGCCAGATTGACATGCCAAGTCGTTTCATGCAGGCCGGTTTATTCTCTTGAATGCCGCCTCCAACAATTTTTCTTTTGTATCATAGCATAATTTGACCAAAATGTAAACCAACTGACGCCGAAATCGGCTTCAACACGGTACGCGCCGCTAACGGCTTTTTATATTAGCGGCGGCAGCCCCTCATGGGCCGCCGCCGTGCGCTGAGAATCATCAGATTGCCGCGGTCTGCCAGCTTTACCACATTTCCCGCCCCTCGCTACTTTTCTGCCTTGGCGGACTACTAGCCACAGACAGAGAAAAGCCGTCCACCGGAGGTATTTTACCCTCGGTGGACGGCGTGTTTGGCCTCTGTCTCTTTTTCCGTCCGCACCGTGTTTTAGCAGTCGAGGCATCCAACCGCTCGATCAACTCGTCCGTCAAGCCCTGCGCCGCCAGCATTGCTTACGCCCAAGGATTCTCCGTGGGATAGGGCAGTCCCTTGGGATGGTTGTAGGCGATATCCTCAATGCCCAGGAACTTGAACACCTCAAACAGCGCCTTGCCGTAGTGGCCGAAGGCTACCGCGCCGTGGTGAGGATAACGCTTCTGAATCAGCACATGGCGGTAGAACCGGCCCATCTCCGGAATGGCGAACACGCCGATGCCGCCGAAGGAGCGTGTTTTGACGGGCAGCACCTCGCCCTGGGCGATATAGGCCCGGAGCCTGCCCTCGCTGTCGCACTGGAGGCGGTAGAAGGTGATGTCGCTGGGCGCGATGTCTCCTTCCAGGGTGCCGCGAGTGAAATCGGGCTCGGAGTCCTTCGGCTCCAGCCGGGCCGGGGAAACTCCAGGGGATACTCTTTAGATACGGTATTCTTAATTGATCCCTCGCCGTCCACCAGCAGCAGCTTGACGGCGGAGGTGCCCAGGTCAATTCCAATATACAGCATGGTGCGCTTTTCCAAAATTGTGCTTGCCAAACGGCGTTCCTCCTCTCGCAGTTTTGAAAAATTCGATGGACGGGGCGTAAGCCCCGCCCATCGATGGTTGCTTAAAATTCAACAGCTTAATTTTATGAAATTATTTTACCAATATCAACCCTGTTTCATCAATAAACCTCAATTTTGGCAGTATTGTATGGAATTATCATGCTGAAATTGGCAATAACGACGATAGCGATGAGGGCTGGCCGAATCCGTCCCCGCCCCTTTGTTCGGTCATACGGTTTCAGAAAACTAAGCTGCTGTAGATATTTTGGGCATAAGCGGAGTACCGCGCACATAGGATAGCGTGTACCTGGTTTCAGGTAACACAAAAAAGGATGGTTATCTACGATGAAAAAATTGACTGCTATGCTGCTATCCCTGGTGATGTGCTTCTCCCTGCTGGCAATCCCGGCGCAGGCCATCACTGCCCCGGACCCCGATGGCGCCGGCATCGTTGACGTGGGCGGGAGTACTACCGAGCCGGGCGATGGCGAACCGGACGAGCCCAAGGATCCGGCTCCGGCTCCGGACAGGACGCTGCCGTATCCTCTGGATGATATCCCCATGCAAGATTGAAACGATCCTTAACGTCGGTTATCAGGACTTCCTGATTTCTTGTATCCATAACGGCTCCATAAATATGATACGCGGATCGATATAATTCCAGGCTTCTGTTGAGCTTTTCCATAAAGTAATAGCACTCTGCCTCAATATGTAAAAAACCTGGAATTACACGGTAATTTCCCTGCATAATACAAGCCTGCCGTCCAAGTGCTGAAATTTCCAGAGCCTCTTCCCATCGTTTTTCTGACGCAAGATGCAGGGCGTAATTATATGCAATCAGAGTCAGTCGATCCCGATTGGGGGCGTTCTTCTGAACAAGCTTCAGTAGCTGGCTATAAATATCAATAGCTTTTCCGCGCTGCCCGCAAAGAGCGTAACGGATTGCAATTTGATTGATGATTGCCACTTCGTTCTTGCAGTACAGGCAATTGCCGATTTCATCCGGATTAAACCGGGGAGATGTCAGACGAATTGCTTTCATTAACATTTCCAGCTGCTGTTGAGGTGGATATACTTCCAAAGTAACCCTTGTTTTCAGAATAAACTGCTGGTTGATGTGGTCATCCTCCTTGACGCAGCGCTCCAGATTACGCAGTTTTTCCAACGCGTTCATACGGGCCTGCTGCCGGTTTTCTCCAAATGTCTTCTCAAATTGACTGGAACTGGCACGCGCTTCTTTCCTTAAGCTGACCAGCTGAGATTCCTCTCTGGTCAGTTGGGCGTAATACAGGTCATCCGGCAGCCCCAGTCGTTGGAGGATCGCCTCAACACAATCTCGCGAGGGCGTCTGCCGGCCGCTTTCAAAACGGGAGAGGGTCATGGGCGTACACAGCCCGTCGCAGACCTGCTCCTGAGACAAACCCAGCATTTTCCTCCGCCGCCGGACGATCTCGCCCAGGTATTTTACTTTCATGCGGACACCTCCCACAATGGGAAATCAGGCCCCAGCAGCTTTCGGGCGCTTTCTTCCACATGCGCAAGACCGCTGGCATTGCCGGTTTCTTTGAACAGGCAGTACGCCTGACAATACAGCGCCCTGCTCCTTTCGGATTCTCCCATAGCGTACCGGCACTCCGCCATGACGGCCAGCAGGCCGGGCAGGGACCGGCAGTATCCATAGTCCAGGCACATCCGCTGCCCCAGTTTCGCAATCTCCAAGGCTTCCGTGTAGCGGGCCGCCAGACAGAGCTCCCGGGCATAATTGAGAGCCGCCGGAGACAGGTACCGCGCGGGGTTGGTCAGGTCCTGACCCTGATAGTGCTCCCGCACATATGTAAGCAGCTGATTAAAAATATCGGCTGCTTTTTCATGCTGTCCCGCCTCGGAATACGTCCCGGCAATCTGACTGATAATTTCTGTCTCATCAATGCTGTATAAGCGATTATCCAGCGTTTTGAGGTCAAAGTTCGGCACCGTCAGCCGGATCGCCTCCAACAGCATATTCAGTTTCACCTCAAAGCGGTATGGCCCCGCCGCCTCGCCCAGCGCGGCGCGCATAGCCAGAATATACTGCCTGGTGATGTGGTCTTCGCTTTTCATGAGAGACTCCAGCCGACCCAGCTGCTCCAGAGCGTCCAGCCGGGCCTGACGCTTCTCATCCCCCAGCGACTGCTGGAACCGGGCGGCACAGCTGTCGATTTTCGTCCGCAATGCTTCCGCTTCGGCCTCGCTGGAGGTCAGAGAGGTATAATACCTGTCATAGGGCTGACCCAGCCGCTGAAGAAGCACATTGGCCACATTGCGGGAAGGCGCCTGCCTGCCGGTCTCGATCCGGGAGAGTGTGGAGGGATCGCACACCCCCGCGCACAGCTCTTCCTGCGTTTTACCGCTCTCCAGTCGTTCTTGCCGGATGATCTCACCAATAAACATTTCTCTCATATAGGAACCTCCTTCTCTATCATATCGGAGAACACCCATTGTCATGCACTGCTTATTATTGATGCAGATGACGGAAAAGTCAAGAGATATGGAAAATCTAACATGATTCGTCATGTGCGGCATAGGCTGAATGACTGCATTCCTGAGGGATCGGAGGTTTTGGGGTCCTTATACATTAAAAAGTTAAAGGTCCCTGCAATCGTAAGATTGCAGGGACCTCTTGCTATGTCCTGCGGAAGTTTCCTCTCAAAAAGGCGGCATCCCGTCCAGCCTGATCAGACGGGGGCGTTCCAGTGGACTTTGGTTGGGCTGGTGGCAGGTAAAAAGAAGCTGTCCATCAAAGGTTTGGAAGACCATTCCATGCCCGCCGTCCTGAGAGATCAGCAGCGTTG
Source organism: Oscillibacter sp. (assembly GCA_014799845.1). GTDB lineage: Bacteria > Bacillota > Clostridia > Oscillospirales > Oscillospiraceae > Pelethomonas. The sequence continues at coordinate 68,315 of JAAVHF010000011.1, forward strand.
GGTCATGCCGCCATTGTCCCAGCAGCGTGCCGTCAGAGGAACGGGAGACCGCCTGGCAGTAAACGCCGCCGCGGCTGCTGGACCAGAGCATCAGCAGTTCTCCCGCTGAGGCGCGATACAGAAAAGGACCGTCCGTCACGTAATTCTCCGCATCCTTATCCGCCCAGTCGGGTTCGGACGCACGGAACAAAACCACGGGCTCACCCGCGGCGGCGCGCAAATCCTCCCGCAGCGGCATGGCGCACATCTCGCCGTCCTTCACCTGAAGCCACTCGTGGCAGAATACCATGTAGGGCGTTCCGTTTTCGACGTACAGCGTTCCATCCAGGCATTCCCAGTCCCTGGGGGTCACGGGGCCGTCGCTGTAGGGGAGAAACGGGCCCATAGGAGAATCCGCCGCAAGAATCTGCGTTCCCCGGCGCCGGCCTCCGCTCTTGAAACTGGCCAGCATGAAGTACCGCCCGCGGTAAATGTGGACCTCCGGCGCCCAGAAATTCCGGTCCGCCCAGAATTCGTCCGGTCTGATGAAGGCGGAAAAGGGTCCATCCCATTCTGTCAGGTCAGAGCTGGTGTATACATCGAAGCCGTCCGCCTCTCCCCAGCAGGTTGGGCCTCTTGTGCCATAGAGGTAATAGGTTCCACAATCAGGCAGGATGAAGGGGTCGCGGATGTGAATTTCTGACAGTTTCATCTTTGCTCTCTCAATATCCGATGAGCTCAGCGATGGACACGCAGGGTAACGATCTCAAAATTGCGGACCGGCAGCGTGATATCCTGTCCCGAAACCGCGATCTCCGCGTCAGGAACGGGGTTTTCCATCAGGTCGCAGACGGTGGCGCCGGAAAAAGGAATGCCCAGCGTAAGCGTGACCTGTCCCCGACGGTCAAACGCCTCGTAGAAGCGGAGAATCAGATCTTCCCCGTCCTCCGCCTGCTTCACAGTCTCCAGGATCACGTTGGGCTGGCCGCAGCGCGCCAGGCTGAACGTCTCCGGCAAGCCCTCGCCGCAGCCGGACAGGGGCGCGGCCATGAGGGGCTGGTTCAGGCAATAGCTCTCCTGGATCGTGCCGGATTCCCGGAAATCGCCGGTGTGCGGCAGCAGGCTGTAGGTAAATACATGGCGCCCCTGATCCGCTTCGGGGTCGGGATAGGTGGCGGACTTGAGCAGGGACAGCGTCAGCGTACTGCCCTCGGCGCTGTGGCCGTATTTGCAGTCGTTCAGCAGGGATACGCCATAGCCGTTCTCCGAAAGGTCCGCCCACTTGTGGGCGCAGACTTCAAACTTTGCGGCGTCCCAGCTGGTGTTGCTGTGGGTGGGGCGGTAGACGTGACCGAACTGGATCTCATAGGCCGCCTGCGTTGTGTGCAGATCCAGGGGAAAGACGGCTTTCAGAAGCTGGTGGCGCTGACGCCATTCGATCTCCGTCTCAAAATCAATACGGGGGGACTGGTCGTACAGGAAAATGGTCTGTATGATCTCCGACGCGCCGTAGGTTTTTACCACACGCAGTCCCCTGCGGCCGCAGCCGTCCACGATGTCCACGGACTGAAGCCGCTCCACCGGCCACATCTTGTCCTTGTAGTAGGCGCTGATCTCCCAGGCGTCGTAATCCCGGGGGAAATCCTCAAAGACCTGGAGCTCGTTGAGCCGCTGCCCGTTCCGGCACAGCTCCCGGCCGGCCCGCTTGTCATACAGAGAGGAAATCGCTCCCGTTCCGTCCAGCTCCAGACGGTAGAGCTCGTTTTCCAGGGACCGGGCGGAGGCGGCCACACGCGAACCGCTTTCCTCCGGCTGGACGACCTTCCAGCCCATTGCGGGCACATCGTTCACCCAGCAGCTCTGTCCGCCGCAGTTTACCGCTCCGCCACGCGTAAAGCCCAGCGGATTGTATACCAGAAATCCCTTCCCGGGAACCCGGCCTGCCAGCGCCTGCAAGGCGTTTTCGGCCATCTGCCCGCCTTTGGACATGATAGCGGCGTACTGCCGGTCACTGTCCTCATAGACCTCGTGGATGGAGGAACCGGGGATGATATCGTGGAACTGGTTGAGCAGGATGGTCTGCCAGCCCGCGTACAGCTCGTCCTTGGGATAGGGCGTCCGGCAAAACGCATTGGCCAGGACGTTCAGGGTTTCCGCCTTTTGGTAGAGAAATTCGCTTTTACGGTTGTTGCGTTTATTCTTGGCGATGGAAGTATACGTACCTCTGTGGAACTCCAGATACAGCTCCCCCACCCACCGGGGGACGCGGCCGGAGGTCTCCGCCCGCGCCTGGAAATCCCGCTCCACCTGGGAGAAATACCGGTCCGTTGTACCGATCTCCGTGCGGGGCATCCCCGGGATGCCGGAGGCCATGCGCCGCTGGACCTCCAGATGATGGCGGGTAGGTCCGCCGCCGCCGTCGCCGTAGCCGAAGGTGAGGAGCGTGTGGTCGGAGTACTCCTTCTGCTGGAACCGCTCCCAGGTGCCCAGGATCATACGGGGCTCCGTGTTGCCCACATAGGTGGTGCAGGTGTCGCTCTGGTCGGGGCGGGGCAGATCCCGGGCGGTCCCGAAGCAGGTAAAGATCTCGGTGCCGTCGATGCCCTGCCACAGGAACATGTCGTAGGGCAGCTTGTTGGTCTCGTTCCAGCTGATTTTGGTGGTAAAGAACCGGTCCACCCCGGACTTTTGCAGGATCTGAGGCAGCGCGGCGCTGTAACCGAACACATCCGGCAGCCACAGGGTCCGGCTGTCCACGCCGAACTCCCGGCGCATGAACTGCTTGCCGTGGAGGATCTGGCGTACCAGGCTCTCGCCGGAGGTGAGGTTGCAGTCGGCCTCCAGCCACATGGCGCCTTCCACCTCCCAGCGCCCCTCCCGGACCCTTTGCAGGATCTGCTCATAGAGCTCCGGCGCGTCCTCCTTGACATACTGGTACAGCTGCGGCTGGGAGGACATGAAGACATATTCCGGGTACTGCTCCATCAGCCGCAGCACCGTGGCGAAGCTGCGCTGGGCCTTCTCCCGGGTCTGCGCCAGGGACCACAGCCAGGCCACGTCGATGTGGGTATGCCCCACGCAGTGAACCACCGGCGCATTGCCGCCGCAGACCTTCCCGTAAAATTCCCGCCGCAGGTAATCCCTCGCCTCGGCGACGCTGGAGCGGAAGGACTCCCGGTCCATTCCCCGCAGATCGAGCAGGCGGACCGCGCCCTCCAGCGCGTTCAGGATCTGCCAGTACTCCCTGCCGCCGGATGGGACGTATTGGCTGGCGTCCAGAGGTACCTTCAGATCGTAATACAACGCCTCCACTTCCGCTTCCACCCAGACAAGGGACGCCTGGAACTTTCCGGCTTCGGGCATCTGGTCGGGCGGCATCATGCTGGTATACATGTATACATACAGATCATAGTCCCTGCCCGGTTCCAGAAGGACCATGCGGTGGTTGACGTCCAGCCCTTGGACAAGTTCTCCGTTGAGATAGACGATCCCCTGGGGATTGATGCCGTCCCAGCTGCCCTCCCGGCCGGTGCTCAGTTGGAAAAACAGCTGCTGGCCGGCCTCCGCGGCCGGGGCGGTGAAGCTGCGGTGGAACCAGTAGTGGGCGTCCCTGCCCAGGAGCGCGTCCGAGGGGTTCCAGGGAAGCCAGGGCCCCTCCGGGGGCGTGTTGCTCGTTTTGTAGGGGGAGGCGCAGAAGGTGAAGTCCTCCAGCGGCTGCTCCGCGGCGCGGCGCAGAGCGTCCAGCTGCTCCGTTATCACACGGATTTTATCCTGCATGTAATCCATAGTTGCAATCCTTTCCGTAAGGTTGTATCCTACTATATATGGAAACAAGGGATTTGTCCATGTGTTCTTTCGCGGTTGGATGGAAAATCGACAAAAACACATTTCCGGAGGAACCGGCACATTTACAGGATGCGTATGTACGGTCAAAATAGCCCATACAAATCAAAGGAGGCCGCTGTCATGGAAACAGAACATAAGCTGGCATTGCTTTACCAGCCCCGAATCTGCAAAGATTTACACGAACCCTTTCCCATCCGGTATCTGGGCTACACGCTGTTCCGGGAACGGGGAGAATCCCGGAGCTTCCCGGATCTGACGCTGGACCCGGAGGAGCTGGGAGCCGCATATATCATAGAGTACGCCGTTTACTACGACTACGACATACAGCATCTGTACGATCTGGAGCATGTCTGGACGGCGGTGGATCAGACCGGCGGCGTAACAGGATGCTGGGGCAGTTTTCACGGAATGCGGCTGCGGGTGGACCGGCTTCCCGCTTTCCGTCTGGAGGGAACGCATCCCGTCCTGTATGCCCAGCCCGGGAAGCACGCCCTGCTGCCGGACCCGGCGCTGTTCTGGCTGAACGATCAGTTTCCGGAATCCTGCGGGCCGAAAGCGGGGGGCGGGCTGCTGGTCCCGCCCATGCTGGAGGGGAGATTACAGACGGATGCGGCGCAGGACCGGATGATCGCCCAACACATCCGTGAACGCTTCGTGTTCTCTCCGGCGCTGCAATATGAGCCGGAGACAGTGGAACCGGAACAGGTGATTCCCTGGCCGGAGCTGCTTGAGAAAATCCCGCAGATGGTGGAGGAGGAGCTGGCCCGGATCAGGCAGTCCCAATGAGTGGGAGGCGATATGTGGTTTTGGGCGGGGACATGTCAAAATGTTCCGTCAAAAGGCGCGGCTGACTTGTTTGTCAGCCGCGCCTTTTATTGTGTTCTCTTTACTGTATTGATTCTGCCGTTTCTCCGTCCGCAACCCACTTTCCCCGCCAGTACAGGGGCGCTCCGGTGCGGTTTCGCAGATGTGTGCATGGGCCGCGGTAGGTGAGATCGATCGACCCGCCAAACAGCGGACAGTTTTCCAGACTTGCGCAGTCCGCATAGGGCGGGAGGCGGCTGTCCGTCCGGAGTGTTCTGGTGCGGGCGTCGCCGGAGACGCCCATCAGCCCCGTGACATACGCGCCCACGGCGGCGAAGGATGCCTCCGGGTACTCCCGGCGGGGCAGGGTGGGGCTGGTCAGCCGCTCCAGCCAGAAGAGGCCGCGCTCCGGCTGGCCGTGATGGAAAAATATCTCCGGGTAATGGGAGAGCAGCTCTACGATCACGCCCTCCTGCCCCAGCGCGTGGAGCTGATCCAGCAGGGCCAGTCTCTGGGCCTCATCCCGGACCGCGTCGAAGTAAGCCAGCAGATGGGGGCTGCCCAGGGCCGGAAACATCTGCCCGGTTGGGTCCATGGCGCCGTAGAACCGCTGATTCTCCTGGTCATACCATTGGACTGCCAGATGCCCGGCCAATTGTTCCGCTTTCCGGTTCCAATCGGCGGCCTCCGTTCCGGTCAGGTTCCGCAGCTTCACGTAGGAGATCAGTCCCCGGTACTCCGCGGCGATCAGGTCCGCCGCCACGGCCATTTTCTCCATTCCCTTCTGCTCATCGTAAGAGGGGATGCCCCGCCGGTGGACGCCCCGCATGTCCCGGTCCGGGATGCCGTCGCCATCGTGGTCCCAGGCGGCGATGTATTCCCCCACCGTGCGGTCATAAAAGGACAGGAATTCAGGACTGTCCAGATAGTCCCCGTCTCCGGTCAGGCAGTATACCCGCCAGCAGGCGTCCAGCAGGTCGAAATTGGCCGGGAGATTGTACCAGAAATCCTGATCGCTGGCGTAATCCACCGGCGCGGGCGTGCCGTGCCGGGTGATCTCCCAGAAGCAGCAGTAGTCCCGGCTTTCCGACATGCTTTGAGCGAAGCGCCGCAGCATGTTTTTGTTATGCGCGTCCAGTCCCAGAAAGTGCGCTCCGGCGGCCTGATGGCTGACGTCCCGCATACAGTAGGCGTCCCGTCCCGGCAGCGCGGCCTCATACCAGGGGCCTGCCGGTCCCTGGTCGTGGGCGTAGAACAGCGCCTGTTCCTTCGCCCAGCGAAAACCGGACGCCAGGTTTTGGTCGCCGCAGTGAAATGCAATTTTACCGGCGGAGCTATCCTGCCCGGATGGTTTCTTTTTTGCGTCGTTGCAGCCCATATCGTTGTCCTCCCGATGTGATAAGGTCCAGTATACCGTATCGTGCCGGACGCAGTCCATGGAATTTTCACCTGAAATATGGTGAAAAGGTTGATTTGTGTTTTTGATCTCCGTCTTTGCGGTTTCTGTCCGCCTGTAATATGTTGTTTTGGGAAAAGATATATCAAAATGTCCTGTCAAAATTTGCAGAAAAGGCTCCGCGCCATGTTTGACAAAAGCGGGTCGTTTGTGTAAGCTGTCAATAGCGGCAAAAGCGGCGTTGTGCTAAATCACCAAAATTTTACTCCGAAAGGCGGGATGTGATTGGAAATGTGCGTTAAAAAGCGGGTTTCATTGTTGCTGCGCGGAATGGGCTTCATCGAAATGAACATGAAACAGTGACAAATCCTCATGGCTTTCAGAGAATATGCGGTATAAAATGTAATCAATCTATGGAGGTTTGGAACACAGGCAGGCAGCAAGGAATGTTCTTTTGTTCCGGACGCAATGTAGAAAAACTATTTTGGAGGAAGTCACATGAAGAAGCGGATCACAGCAATGCTCCTGACCGCGCTGATGCTGACCGGAATGCTGGCCGGCTGCGGCGGAAGCAGCGATACTCCCGCAAACACCGACACCCCTGCGAACACCAGCACCAATACCGGCACCCAGCAGCCCGCAGACGCGAGCGGCGGGGAAATTGCCAAGGAATCCCCCATGCTGGCGGATATGGTTGCCGCCGGCACCCTGCCCGCGCTGGCTGACCGTATCCCCACCGACGCGGACGTGTATGTCGAGTCCGCTTACAGCCCCCAGGGTGAGACCCCGGTCTACGGCGGCACCATGCGTACCCCCAACGGCGGTATGTGGTACTGGGGCCCCATCTGCGAGGAGCCTCTGTTCCGTATGCTGGACGACGGCTCCGTGGAGCCCAACGTGGCCAAGGGCTATGACCTGAGCGACGACGGCCTGGTGTACACCATCCATCTGCGCGAGGGCATGAAGTGGTCCGACGGCACGCCCTTCACCGCTGAAGACTGCGTGTACTACTACAATTACGTTCTGGTCACCGAGGTGGACAACGCCACCGGTGACGTTACCAAGTCCAACACTACCAAGTACTACAACTGGTACAAGAGCGAGGACCCCGCCGACGGCATCCTGAAGCCCGCTCAGGTCCGCTATGTGGACGACACCACCTTCACCATCACCCTGTACAGTCCCAAGCCCACCCTGCTCCAGGCCATCTGCATTGACAACAAGTGGATGTTCTGTCCCAAGGAGTGGTATAAGGACATCATGGCCGTCAACATGGATCAGCCCCACTGGTCCGGCGAGACGGATCTGAAGCTCATCGGCGGCGAGGGCCTGACCACCGTTACCGAGGAGCAGGCTCTGGCCAACGCCAAGGCCAAGAGCGAGCTGTACACCTTCGAGGACTACACCAAGCTGGCCGACCAGCTGGGCTACCGCTACTGGCAGTACGCCGGCCGTCCCACCCTGCGTCCCTGGAACAACACCAGCTCTCTGACCGAGCAGACCATGGTGTTTGAGCGCAACCCCTACTACTGGAAGGTCGATAACGAGGGCCGTCAGCTGCCCTACGTGGACAAGATCGAGATCGTCACCATGGACGAGAGTCTGAACGCCCAGGAGATCATGGCGGGCAACCTGGACTTCTGCGGCTTCGGCACGGAGAACTTCCCCACCTATAAGGCTGGCGAGGCCACCGGCTGCTACAACATCAAGGCCATGGTCAGCCCCAACTGGACCTCCTCCGCCCTCCAGCTCAACCAGACCTACAGGGATGCCCAGTACGCCGAGCTGTTCGCTGAGATCGACTTCCGCCACGCGCTGTCCATCGCCGTGGACCGCAACGAGATGAACGAGATCCTCTTCAACGGCATGCACATGCCTCAGCAGTTCGCTGCGCCCGAGGGCACCGCTGAGTATATTCCCGGCGCGACCACCAAGTGGATCGATATGGATATCGACGAGGCCAACAAGCTGCTGGACGGCATCGACCTCATCAGCTCCGACCTGAACGCCGACGGCTACCGCACCTTCGTGGGCGGCGCCAACAACGGCAAGCCCATCGTTCTGGAGCTGGAGACCACCGGCGACGAGGCTTCCGCCCAGGCCGTGGCCCTGCTGGCCCAGTATTACAAGAAGATCGGCATCCAGGTGGTTGAGTCCCCCAACACCGACAACAACATGCGCAACGAGAAGTACTACGCCGGCGATGTGGCCATGGCCTCCTACGAGGGCGGCACGGGCGTGTTCAACGTCATGCTGCGCCCCGACTACCTGGCTGCCAACCGCAACAACAACTGCTGGCTGGGCAAGTACGGCATGGAGCACAAGGACAACATCACGCCCGAGCCCGGCACGCCCATGGCTGAGCTGGTAGACGCCACCATCGGTCTGGTCAAGGCCGCCACCATGGACGAGCTGCAGGCCGCCGGTGACAAGATCCTCCAGCTCCACGCCGACAACACCTGGATCATCGGCTTCCTGGACAACAGCGACAACTTCTACGCCGTGAACAACCGTATCCACAACTGGCGGGACGGCTTCGTCATGTGCGACGAGCTGCGCTTCCTGGGCTACGGCAAGCCCTACACCTGGTTCATTCAGGACTGACCTGAACGCTGAGCTCACCACAAGCGCATAATTGACAGCCAGCAGTCAAACCCCTTGGCTGCTGGCTGTCCGTATAAACAGGACCTTTTGTGGGACATGGAAAGGAGGGAGATTTGTCCCGCCAGCGCATCTACCGGCCCCAATACAGCCCGCAGACGAGGCGGATCATTTTATAGAAAAGACTGGAGTGAGAACCCGTGGCAAAATTCATTGTCAAAAAAATCGGCATCATGTTCCTGACCGTGCTCCTGATCTCCTTCGCGGTGTTTTTCATCATTACGCTGCCGCCGGGAGACTTCCTTACCAACTACATCGGCCGTCTGACCGCCGCCGGCGAGTCCGTGGACCCGGTGATGATCGCGAACCTGCGCGAACAGTACGGGCTGGATCAGCCGTTTGTCATCCAATACTGGCGCTGGATCACCAATATCCTTTTCCACGGTGATTTCGGCTATTCCTTCTCTCTGGCCATGCCCGTGACCACCGTCATCAAGGCGTATATCGTGCCCACCATGGCCCTGTCCCTGGTGACCATGCTGTTTACTTATCTGATCTCTATTCCTATCGGTATTTACAGCGCTGTCCATCAGTATTCCGTGGGCGACTACGCCTTCACCACCATCGGCTTTTTGGGCCAGGCGGTGCCCAACTTCCTGATGGCCATCCTGCTGATGTTCATGTCCTTCAAGCTGACGGGCGACACCATGCTGGGCCTGTTCTCCCCGGCCATGCAGAACGCGCCCTGGTCCTGGGCCAAGTTTGTGGACCTGTGCAAGCACTCCGTTATCCCCATCATCGTCATCGGTCTGGGCAACACCTGCGGCCTCATGCGTACCATGCGCAGCCAGATGCTGGACGAACTGAACAAGAACTACGTCATGACCGCCAAGGCCAAGGGCATGAAGGCTGCCATGATCCGATACAAGTACTGCGTCCGCGCGGCGGTCAACCCCATCGTCTCCTCCATCGGCTGGTCTCTGGTGGGCATCTTCACCGGCTCCACCATTACCGCCATCGTGCTGAACCTGCCCAGCATGGGCGCGATCATGTATAACGCGCTGATCGACCAGGATATGTACCTGGCGGGCAGCTGGCTGTTCCTCATGGCGATCGTTACGGTCATCGGTACCTTTATCTCCGATGTCCTGCTGGCCTGGCTCGATCCGAGAGCCCGGAAAGAATATCTGAAGGGGTGAGCAAGATGAAGAAAGAAAATACAGCCCCCGCCAAGGAGCGGACGAAAGAGCAAAAGAAGCAGGACAAGTACTACTACGCCTCCCAGTGGAGCCTGATGATGCGGAAATTCCGCAAGCACAAGCTGGCTATGGCAAGCACCATCATCCTGCTCTTTTTCTACATTGTTGCCATCTTCGGCAACTTCGTGGCGCCTCAGGGCACGGAGCAGTACGACGGCAAGTACGTCAACTGCGGCCCTACCCCGGTCCACTGGTTCCACGAGGGTAAGTTCATCGGGCCTTTTGTCTACGGACTGAAGACCGAGCGCAACCAGGAGACCTACATGCTGGAGTTTGAGGAGGACACCGAGGTCTATTACCGCGTCAAGTTCTTCCAGCAGGGCGCCGAGGGCGGCGAGTACAAGCTGCTGGGCCTGATCCCCTCCAACCTCCACCTCTTTGAGGCCGAGGGAGATGGCAGGGTGTTCCTGTTCGGTACCGACAGCATGGGCCGGGACCTGTTCTCCCGTGTAGTGCTGGGCGCGCAGATCTCCCTGTTCATCCCCGTGGTCGGCATGCTGCTGACGCTGGTGCTGGGCCTGTTCATGGGTTCCCTGGCCGGATACTTCGGCGGCTGGATCGACACGGTGATCCAGCGTCTGGTGGAAGTGGTCCGCTCCTTCCCCCAGGTGCCTCTGTGGATGGCCCTTTCCGCCGCCATTCCCAAGACCCTCAAGCCCGCCCAGGTGTTCATGCTGATGACCCTGATCCTGTCGCTGATCTCCTGGCCGGACCTGTCCCGCGTGGTGCGTTCCAAGTTCATCTCCGTTAAGAAGGAAGACTATATCATGGCCGCCCGGATCTCCGGCGCGCCGGTCAGCAAGATCATTACCCGCCACATGATCCCCAGCTTTACCAGCTACATCATCGTCAACATGACCATGTCCATCCCCGGCCTGATCATCGGCGAGACGACGCTGA
>JAAVHF010000012.1 GCA_014799845.1 Oscillibacter sp.
GACCTCACCGGCGACAAGGTGGCCATGCAGCGGCTGAAGGAAGCCGCCGAAAAGGCCAAGATCGAGCTGTCCGGCGTGACCAGCTCCAACGTGAACCTTCCCTATATCACCGCCGACGCCACCGGCCCCAGGCATCTGGACCTGACCCTGTCTCGGGCCAAGTTCAACGAACTGACCCACCACCTGGTGGAGGCCACCATGGGCCCCGTGCGGCAGGCCATGAGCGACGCGGGCCTGGGCGGCAGCGATATTTCCAAGGTGCTGCTGGTGGGCGGCTCCAGCCGTATCCCCGCCGTGCAGGAGGCCGTGAAGCGGATCACCGGCAAGGACGGCTTCAAGGGCATCAACCCCGACGAGTGCGTGGCCATGGGCGCGGCCATTCAGGCCGGCGTGCTCACCGGCGACGTGAAGGGCCTGCTGTTGCTGGACGTCACCCCCCTGTCCCTGGGCATTGAGACCATGGGCGGCGTGTGCACCCGTCTGATCGAGCGCAACACCACCATCCCCGCCAAGAAGAGCCAGATTTTCTCCACTGCCGCCGACAACCAGACCTCCGTCGAGGTCAACGTCCTCCAGGGCGAGCGCGAGATGGCCGCAGCCAACAAGAGCCTGGGCCGCTTCCACCTGGACGGCATCGCTCCGGCGAGGCGCGGCGTGCCGCAGATCGAGGTCACCTTCGACATCGACGCCAACGGCATCGTCAACGTCTCCGCCAAGGACCTGGGCACCGGCAAGGAGCAGCACATCACCATCACTTCTTCCACCAACATGAGCAAGGACGACATTGAGAAGGCCGTCAAGGAGGCCGAGCAGTACGCCGCCGAGGACGCCCGGATCAAGGAGGCCGTGGAGACCCGCAACGCCGCCGACCAGATGGTCTATCAGGCGGAGAAGACCCTGGGCGAGATGGGCGACAAGATCCCCGAGGGCGACAAGGCCACCGTCCAGTCCGCCATCGACAAGCTGAAGGAGACCCTCAAGGGCGAGGACACCGCCGCCATCAAGGCGGACACCGAGGCCCTCCAGCAGGCGTTCTTCGCCGTCAGCGAGAAGCTGTACCAGCAGGCCGGAGGCCCCCAGGCGGGCGGTCCCGACATGGGCGGCGCGCAGCCCGGCGCGGACCAGGGCGGCCAGCAGTACTATGACGCCGACTACAAAGTGGTCGATGACGACGACAACAAGTAAGTGAACGGACTTCCGATGGGACGGGGAGCACTCCCCGCCCCATTTGGAGTGTTTGGTGACAGATTGGATGTGAGAGACTATGGCTGAGCAAAAAAGAGATTATTACGAGGTCCTTGGCGTGCAGAAAAACGCCACGGACGCGGAGATCAAAAAGGCATACCGCAAGCTGGCCAAGGAGAACCACCCGGACCTGAACCCCGGCGACAAGGCGGCGGAGGCCCGGTTCAAGGAGGCCAACGAGGCCTACGAGATCCTCAGCGACAGCGACAAGCGCTCCCGGTACGACCAGTTCGGCTTCGCCGGGGTGGACCCCAACTACGCCGCCCAGAACGGCGGGTTCGGCGGGGGCTTTGACGGCGGGTTCGACTTCGGGGACCTGGGGGACATCTTCGGCAGCTTTTTCGGCGGAGGCTTCGGCGGCGGGACCCGCTCCCGCAGCGGCCCTCAGCGGGGAGAGAGCCTGCGCATGGGGATCACCATTACCTTCGAGGAGGCGGCCTTCGGGTGCGAGAAGGAGGTCAATCTGGAGCGGGTGGAGCAGTGCCCGGACTGCAAGGGGTCCGGCGCGGCCCCGGGCACCGAGCCGGAGACCTGTCCCAACTGCGGCGGCTCCGGCACCGTCCAGCAGCGGCGGCAGACGCCCATGGGCGTGTTCGCCACCACCGGCCCCTGTCCCAGGTGCAGCGGCAAGGGGAAGATCATCTCCTCCCCCTGCAAGAGCTGCGGCGGCACGGGCCAGACCAGAAAGCGCAAGACCGTGAAGGTCTCCATTCCCGCCGGCATCGACAACGGGCAGATCATCTCCCTGCGGGGCCAGGGCAACGCGGGAAAGAACGGCGGGCCCGCCGGCGACCTGCAGATCGTGGTGAGCGTCCAGCCCCACCAGCTGTTCCGCCGGGACGGGTCCGACGTGTACTGCGACGCGCCCATTACCTTCACCCAGGCGGTGCTGGGCGGCGAGCTGGAGATCCCCACCATCGACGGCAAGGTGTCCTACACCCTGCCCGAGGGGACCCAGACGGGGACGACGTTCCGCCTGAAGGGCCGGGGCATTCCCAACGTCAACGGGCGGGGCCGGGGCGACCAGTTCGTCACCGTCCACATCGAGACCCCGAGGGGGCTCAACCGGGAGCAGAAGGACGCGCTGCGGAAGTTCAGCGAGACATTGAAGGAGCACAACTACAAGGAGCGGAGAAGCTGGTTCGATAAATTCAAAAAGTAACGCGAGAGCGGGAGGAAAAACGGTATGAAAATTTCTATGGCGTCCGACCACGGCGGATATGACCTGAAAGAGGACCTGAAAAGCTGGCTGACCGAACAGGGCCACGAGGTGGTGGACTTTGGCTGCGACAGCCGCGACAGCTGCGATTACGCGGACTTTGCCGAGCCCGCCGCCCGGGCCGTGGCGGAGGGAGAGTGCCAGCGGGGCATCGTCATCTGCACCACCGGCATCGGCATCTCCATCACCGCCAACAAGGTCAAGGGCATCCGCTGCGCCCTGTGCAGCGAGCCTCTGAGCGCGGAGCTGACCCGGCATCACAACGACGCCAATATGCTGGCCATGGGCGCGGGGATGGTCGGGCCCATGATGGCCCGGCAGATCGTCACCACGTTTCTGACCCACGAGTTCGACGGCGGACGGCACCAGCGGCGGGTGGACAAGATCACGGCGGTGGAAAACCGCTGATCCCGTCTTTCCGGCATAGGACAGGGCTGGAAACGATACAATTACATCAGGAATGGATGAGGCGCGGCCGGATCTTCCGGCCGCGCCTTTTCCTTTGGACATAGAGAGGTGAAGGAATGGGAAAGAGAGCGGCGGCGTTCCTGCTGGCCCTGCTGCTGGCGGGATGCGGCGGCGGAACGGCGCGGACGGTGGAGCTGGACGGGTCCACCGCCATGTCCGGGGTGGTGGCCGCCTTGCAGGAGGCGTTCCGGCAGCGGGAGCCGGGGATCAGGATCAACTGCTCCGGGTCCGGTTCCGGCGCGGGGATCGAGGGGGTGCTGGAGGGCCGGTGCGACATCGGGCTCTCCAGCCGGGAGCTGACGGAGGAGGAGGCCGCCCGGGGTGCCGTGGGGCGGATGCTGGCGCTGGACGGGATCGCGGTGATCGTCCATCCGGATAATCCGGTGTCAGCTCTGACGCGGGAGCAGCTGGCGGCGGTCTTCACGGGGAAAATCGACCGCTGGACGGAACAAGGCGGGGAGGACCGGCCTGTGGCGGTTTATGGCCGGGAGGCCGGGTCCGGAACGCGGACGGCCTTCGAGGCGGCGCTGGGGGTGACGGACCGGTGCGCCTACCGGAACGAGTACTGCTCCACCGGAGACGTGGTGGGGAACGTGGCGGCAAATCCCAACGCCATCGGGTACGTGTCCCTCTCATCGGTGAACGGAACGGTGAAAGCGCTGTCGGTGGACGGGGTCCGCTGCCGGCTGGATACCGTCCGGGATGGGACGTATCCCATCTGCAGGCCCTTCCTGCTGGTGACACGGGAGGGGACGGCGCTGAGCGAAGAGGCCGGGGCGTTTCTGGATTTTGCGGAGAGCGAGGAGGTGGAGCCCTATCTTGCAATGGCTGGAGCGGCGGCGCAGGCGTGGTGAATGGGCCGCGCGGACGCTGTTTTTTCTCTGTGCGCTGGCGGCGGTGGCATTGCTGCTGCTGATCGCGGCGTATGTGATTTTCTCCGGACTGCCCGCCATCCGGGAAATCGGACCGGGGAACTTTTTGCTGGGAAAAACCTGGGATTCCGCCAACGGAGAAAATCCTCAATTTGGAATCCTGCCCCTGCTGCTGACCTCCGTCTACGGCGCGGCGGGGGCCATGGCGCTGGGCGTGCCGCTGGGCCTGCTGACGGCGCTGTTTCTGGCAAAGGCCGCGCCCAAAGGCGTGGCGGCGGCGGTGCGGTATCTGGTGCGGCTGCTGGCGGGGATCCCCTCGGTGGTGTGCGGACTGGTGGGTATGACGGTATTCGTGCCGTTTCTGCGGGAGAAGCTGGACCTGCCCGCGGGGGACAGCCTGCTGGCGGCGGTGGCGGTGCTGGCGGTGATGATCCTGCCGTCGGTGGTGGAGCTGGCGGAGGACGCGCTGGCGGCGGTGCCCAGGTCCTATGAGGAGGCCAGCCTGGCCCTGGGAGCCACGGAGGCGGAGACCTGGTTCCGGGTGGACCTCCCCGCCGCCGGAAGCGGCATCGCCGCCGCGGCGGCGCTGGGCGTGGGGCGGGCCATGGGGGAGACCATGGCGATCCTCATGGTGGCGGGAAACGTAGCCAACATGCCGGGGCCGCTGCGGAGCGTCCGGTTTCTCACCACCGGCATCGCCATGGAGATGGGCTACGCCGCCGCCGGAAGCCTCCGGCAGAGGGCGCTGTTTTCCATCGCGCTGGTGCTGTTTATTCTGATTCTGCTCATGAATATCCTGCTCCATCTGGCGAGAGGGCGGGGAAAGGAGGGATGACCCATGAATCACCGGCAGGCCCGCCGCAGGGCGGGAGATCTTCTGGCGAAAGCGCTGCTGTGGTGCGGCGCCGGGGCGGTGGCCGCGCTGCTGCTGGCGGTGGCGGGGTACGTGTGCGTCCGGGGCGCGGCGGGGATCAGCTGGCGGCTGCTGACGGAGGAGGAGAGCGTCCTGCGGGGAACGGTGGGCATTTTCCCCGCCGTGGTCAATACGCTGTTCGTCATCGCGGCCTCCCTGGCGGTGGTGCTGCCGCTGGGGGTGGGGGCGGCGGTGTACCTGACGGAGTACGCCAGGCGCCGCTGGCTGGTGGGCCTGGTGGAATTTGCCGCCGAGGTGCTGTCTGGGATTCCGTCCATCCTCTACGCCATGATCGGCGCGCTGGTGTTCTGCGGCAGACTGGGGCTGCAAAAAACGCTGCTGGCCGGGGCGCTGACCCTGGCGGTCATGACCCTGCCCACGGTGCTGCGGACTACCCAGGAGAGCCTGAAGGCCGCGCCGGACGCCTACCGGGAGGGGGCGCTGGGACTGGGCGTGGGAAAGTGGCCCATGATCCGGACGGTGGTGCTGCCCGCGTCCAGGGACGGCATCGTCACCGGGTGCATCCTGGCGGCGGGACGGGTGGTGGGGGAGACGGCGGTACTGATGTATACCGCCGGGCTGTCCACCGTGATGCAGGATTTCTCCAGCCCGCAGGGGCTGCTCCACGCCTCCGGCGCGACCCTTTCCACGGTGCTGTACGTCTACGCCAAGGAGCGGGCGGATATCGGGACGGCCTTCGCGGTGGCGACGGTGCTGCTGGCGGTCACGGCGGTGATTAACCTGGCCGTGTCCGCCGTGGGAAGGAGGGCGCGCCGTGGCTGAGCAGACGATCCTCTCCGCCCGGGGGCTGGACCTCTATTACGGCGGGACGCGGGCCCTGCGGAAGATCGACCTTGACATCCCCGCCCGGCAGGTGACGGCCCTCATCGGGCCGTCCGGGTGCGGGAAGTCCACCTTCCTGCGGTGCCTGAACCGGATGAACGACCTGATCCCCGGCGCGCGGGCGGAGGGCTCGCTGACCTTTCACGGGGAGGAAATTTACGCCCGGGGAGTGGATGTGACGGAGCTGCGCCGCCGGATCGGGATGGTCTTCCAGAAGCCCAACCTGTTCCCCATGTCCATCTACGACAACGTGGCCTACGGCCCCCGGCTCCACGGCGTGCGGAGCCGTGCCGCCCTGGACGGCACGGTGGAGCGGTCCCTCCGGGCCGCCGCCATCTGGGAGGAGGTGGAAAACCGGCTCAAACGTCCCGCCCTGGGCCTCTCCGGCGGACAGCAGCAGCGGCTGTGCATCGCCCGGGCTTTGGCGGTGGAGCCGGAGGTGCTTCTCATGGACGAGGCCACCAGCGCCCTGGACCCTATCTCCACCGCCCGGATCGAGGAGCTGCTGGGGGAGCTGAAAAGCCGGTACACCATCGTCCTGGTGACCCACAACATGCAGCAGGCCGCGCGGGTCTCCGACCGGACGGCGTTTTTCCTCGGCGGCGAGCTGGTGGAGGCGGGGAGCACGGAAAGGCTGTTCTCCATGCCCCGCTCCCGGCGGACGGAGGCGTATCTGACGGGAAGATTCGGCTGAAGAGAGAAATTTCCCGCTTTTTTGCAAAAATCTCTTGACTGTAAACCCGCTTTACACCCTATAATAAGGCAGAAAACCACGAAAAGGGAGGCGGGAAAATGAACGTCCGGGAGATCGAGCGGCAGCTGGGCATCCCGCGGGCCAACGTCCGCTACTATGAAAAAGAGGGCCTGCTCCATCCCCAGCGGGGGAGCAACAACTACCGGATCTACACCGGCGAGGACATAGAGGCGCTGAAAAAGATCCGGCTGCTGCGGCAGCTGGACATGCCCATTGAGACCATCCGGGCGGTGCAGGCGGGGGAGGTGGCCCTGACCGACGCGGTGGCCCGGCAGGAGCGGCTGCTGGAAAACGAGGCGGTGAAGCTGGAACAGGCCCGGGCGGTCTGCCGGTCCATGCTGGCCGACGGGGTGACCTACGCGGCGCTGGAGCCCGCCCGGTATGAGCAGGCGCGTCCCGCGCTGCCGGGGCAGGCCGGTTCCGAACCGGCCCGGACCAGGCGGCCTCCGGTGGAGGGCGCGGAGTGGGCCTTCAACCCCTGGCAGCGCTTCTGGGCCAGGTTTCTGGATGTACACCTTGCCACCGGGGCGGCGGCTGTTTTCCTGTCGCTGGCATGCCATATCACCGCGGCGGCGGGCGACAGCCGGACCGCCGGCGTTTTCTCCCTGGTGCTGGGGTGGATGCTGGTGCTGGCCATCGAGCCGCTGCTGCTGAGCACCTGGGGGACCACGCCGGGCAAGTGGCTGCTGGGACTGGAGCTGCGGGACCATGCGGGCGGGAAGCTCAGTTATATGGAGGGCCTGCGGCGGACCTGGGGCGTGCTGGGGACGGGATATGGATTTGAGATCCCGGTCTACAGCCTGTACCGGCTTTACAAGAGTTACCGGACCTGCGCCGATGATGAGGAGATGCCCTATGACCGGGAGCAGGGTTTCCAATACTACAGCATCGTTCCCGGCCAATGGTGGTACCGGCGGGCCTCCGCGGCAGCGGCGCTTCTGGCTCTGCTGGTGTGGGCGGAGGTCTGGTGCAGCTATCAGGGGCTGGCTCCGCCCAACCGGGGCGATATCACGAAGGCGGAGCTGGCGGAGAACATCAACGCTCTGGCAAACCGGCTGGACCACGGGCTGTGGGTGGACGGGGACGGCTATGAGCTGGCGCGGCAGACCGCGGACGTTCTGGAGGCGGATGGCTCCTGGGTGAGGTACGTCTATGGCGAGCCGGTCTCGGACAAGCCCGTCTATACGGTGGAGACGGATGAAAACGGCTATATCACCGCTGTGACCGTGATGGAGGAGGGAGGCTTTGAGGGGGAGGGCGCTTCTTTCTCGACCCTGCACCTCAACCGGGCGGAGTTGGTGACCATGGCCTTCATCGGGACCTCCGGCAGCGGGTACAGGATGGGGAAAAGCGCTCTGTGGCGGGACCTGTCCCAGGCCGGGCAGTGGGACGGTTCCCCCGTCAGCGGAGAAGGTTTTACCCGGACGGCCACGCTGGAGCAGGAGGGCTACTACGATGATTTCGGCCAGTCCACCGGGCTGCTGATGCCGCTGCCGGAGGCGGAGAGCGGGCGGTTCCGCTTTACGGTCCGGGTGGAAAAAACCACGAGGTGAATATTCGCTCTGCATATACGTTTTTGCACAAAAAACGCGCCCCACTTTTGTACCAAAGGTAGAATTTCAATTGCCGCCTTGACTTTCGCCGTCCGACAGGGTAAAAATAGATTTGCCGGCGGGTTCGGGTATAGGACGCGCCGGTGAAATTTATGAAATACGAGGTGGCTTATGACCAAAACAGTGGAAGACATCCTGCAATTCTGCCGGG
Organism: Oscillibacter sp.; assembly: GCA_014799845.1. Taxonomy (GTDB): domain Bacteria; phylum Bacillota; class Clostridia; order Oscillospirales; family Oscillospiraceae; genus Pelethomonas. The sequence goes on from JAAVHF010000012.1 coordinate 8,079, forward strand.
CAAACGGCGTGCGGATGATCGACTTTAAAACCGTTGACCTGACCGGCCGCTGGCACCATATCACCATCCCCGTGGAGCGGTTCGACGAGGACACCCTGCGCTACGGCATCGGATTTGACGGGTCCAATTTCGGCTATGCTTCCGTGGAGAAGAGCGACATGGTATTTGTGCCGGATCTGGACACCGCGTGCCTGGAGCCCTTTGCCAGCATGCCCACGCTGTCCATGACCGGGGACGTGCAGATCATCGACCAGCCGGAAAACCGGCGGTTCGGCCAGTACGCCCGCAGCGTCACCGAGCGGGCCGAGGAGTACATGCGGGAGACCGGCATTGCCGATAAAATGGTGGTAGGCCCGGAATTTGAATTCTATGTCTTCGACCGGGTCAGCTTTGAAAACGCCCCTCAGCGCTCCTCCTTCCGCATCGACAGCGTGGAGGCGGAGTGGCATACCGACGATCCTGAGGGAAAGGGCTATCAGACCGCCCATCACGACGGCTACCACGCCGCCCTGCCCCAGGACGTCACCTTCGACCTGCGCAACGAGATCTGCGCGAGAATGGCGGACTGGGGCGTGAAGGTGAAGTACCACCACCACGAGGTAGGCGGCCCCGGCCAGCTGGAGGTGGAGGTGGAGCCGGAGAGCCTCACCGAAATGGCCGACAAGACCATGATCGCCAAGTACCTCATCAAGAACTGCGCCATCCGGGCGGGCAAGACCGCCACCTTCATGCCCAAGCCCATCCACGGCGAGGCGGGCAATGGGATGCACGTCCACATCTGGCTGTGGAAGGACGGCAAGCCCCTGTTCTACAGCGAGGAGGGCTACTCCAACCTGTCGGATACGGCGCTCTACTTCATCGGCGGGCTGCTCAGGCACGCCTCCTCCCTGTGCGCCATCACCAATCCCTCCACCAACTCCTTCAAGCGGCTGGTGCCCGGCTTCGAGGCCCCGGTGACCATCGGCTACGCCACCGCCAACCGCTCCTCCATCATCCGCATCCCGGCCTACGCCAAGACCCCGGCCCAGAAGCGGTTCGAGCTGCGCAACCCCGACGCCACCTGCAACCCCTACTATGCCTACGCCGCCATCCTCATGGCGGGCCTGGACGGCATCCTCAACAAGATCGATCCCCATGCCAACGGCTGGGGCCCCTATGACTTCAACCTGTTCAAGCTGTCCGAGGAGGACAAGAAGCGCATCCAGGGCCTGCCCAAGTCCCTGAGCGAGGCGCTGGACGCCCTGGAGGCGGACCACGACTACCTGACCGCCGGAGGCGTGTTCCCCGAGGAGCTGATCCACAACTGGATCAGGCTCAAGCGCGCCGAGGAGGAAGAAATCTCCCGCATCCCCACCCCGGTGGAGTTCCAGAAGTATTTTACCCTGTAAGACAAGCAGTAAAAAGCCTTCCGGCCGCACAGCGCGGCCGGGAGGCTTCTGTCTGTTTCAGGTCTGCTCGTTCACATACAGGCTGGCACGGTTCTGGATCAGTTCCGCCGTTTCGTCCAGAGACTTGTCCCCGGCGAAGTAGGCGCCCGCAGCCTCGGTGATAATGGGCTCCAGGCCCGGGTCCCAGCGGCTGTAGGTGTCGATGGCGTTGTACAGGGCCATCAGCTGGTCGTAGTCCTCCTGGGTGGCGGCATAGTACATACATTCCTGCGCGATCCCCTCAAAGAGCTCCCCGTGGGAGGAGGTCTCGATCTTCTCGCCGTTATCGTCCAGCTCATAGGAGCCGTCCCGGTATGTCAGATAGGCGGGCGTCATCGCCAGTTCCGCCGCCTTCTGGAAATCCGCCCTGTTGACGGGGAAATAGGCGTAGGCGCCGGATTTGATCTCCGCCTCCCCGTGGGGCAGCAGCAGGGTGCGCAGGAAGGTCCAGGCCCCCTCCTTGTCCTTGCAGGCGCTGGACATGGCCGCACTGCTGACAAAAGAGACGCTGCTGCCCACCTTGCCCCATTCGTTGGGGTAGCCCACATAGGCCGGGTCCCCGCCCAGAAGGAACCTGGCCCGCTGGGGAAATTCAAAGCCGGTAACCACCATGCTCAGCAGCATCTGCCGCTCCTCGTAGACGCCCTTTTCCCCCAGCCGCGGCGCATCCGCCGGGAAATCCGCGCAGAACTCCAGCAGCGACTTGAACTCCTGACAGGTGAAATCGCAGGTACCGGCCTCCCAGTCCACAAACCGGGACCAGTCCAGCTCTATCAGCCTCGCCAGCATACTGGTCCGGCTGTCGCTGGTGGGTACACAGTCCTCCGGCATGGCCTCCAGAGCCTTCCACATGTCCGCCCCGGTCCAGGTCATCCGGTCCCCCACCACGCTTTTCGCCCCGGTGAGGGTGTCGATCGAGAAATACGGCCCGATCTGGTACAGCTTCCCGTTGATCTCCGATGCCTGAAATACCCGGTCCATCAGCGCCTCCCGGCTGATCTCCGGGTCGCCGTCTATGTAGGGCCACAGGTCCTCCAGCAGGCCGTTGGCCGCCCAGCGGGAGACGGGGATGGCGTAGAGATCGATGATGTCCGGCATCTTCCCCGCCCCGATCTCCGTGGCCAGCCGGGTCATGGCCGCCTCCCGGCCGCCGTACTGGCTGTAGTCCGTCACGGAGATGTGGTAGTCCGGGTTGGACTTGTTGAACGCCATGATGGCGCTGCGCTGGCTGCCCACCAGCTGTATGGTGGCGTAGGTCAGAACCTTCTTATCCTGCACCAGACCGGCATCGGTGGCCGTCAGAATGTCCAGGGAGGGCCGGTCCGTATCCGAATAACCGATGCCGGTCTGGATCACCAGCCGCCCCTCGTCCAGAAAAGCCACGATGTTCAGGGTATAGGACTCTATCCCGATATCCAACAGATTCACGACCTGCTCGCTCTCCTCAGCACCCTCGCGCCAGACGCGCAGCGTGTCGCCGATCCTGTAATAAAAAAGAGCGCCGGCATCCCCGTCATAGACGGAGATCAGGCTGGATGTCCCGGAGGCCAGCTGATACCCCTCCCCCAGTTCCCCTGTCTCCTTGTCGATCATGCGCAGGGAACCGGTGAACTCCCCCGGCTTGTCCATAACCGCATGGGTCATCCCCATCCGGCCATCGCCCAGGAGGACCAGACTGCCGCTGTACCAGTCCTCCGCCCCGATGGTGAACCGTGCCTCCCCCGCCTCGTCCAGCAGGGCGATGCCCTCCGATGCCTGGGCAAAGACGTCCCCATCGCCATCGGCCAGCAGGTCGAACACCGTTCCCAGTCCCAGCTTTTCCTCCAGTCCGGTGTATTCCAGGCGGGCCAGCTCCTTCCCGTTTTCATCCAGCCGGCGCAGGACGTGGACCTCCTCCTGCACATACTTCTGCGCATCCTCATCATAGGACTGGCGCATCAGCCGCTCCATCGCCCACAGCGTCCCGTCCGGCCCGGCCCGGAGCGTACCAAAGAGGAAAAAGCTGTATAGGTCATCAGTTCCGGTCTGATAATCCGGCAGCATCTCCGCCTCGCCGCCCTCGGGAGAGAGGCGTATGATCCGGTAACTGTTGTTTCCCGTGTCGCCTGTCCTGCCCAGCAGATAGATGGCGTCCCCCATGACGCAGCCGTCCGAGACGGTCTGCAGCTCTGAGGTAAACGCTATATTCGCCGGGACATAGACGGTCTGGCCGGTGAGGACATCCTCCTCCCTGCCGCCGCAGGCGGCCAGCAGCATCACGGCGGCCAGCGCGAACAGAAACGCAGTGAGACAATTCTTCTTTCGTATCATCATGATCCTCCTTCCAGTATCAGCGGTTTTGCCGATACTGCTTACTAAATGTAAAGGAGGCAGGAAACCTGACATGATTTAACAGAATTTTCTCAATTCGGCGTTTCGCACAAAGAAATGCTCTCCGCCATGTGCAAAAGGTCATCCAGTTCAAAGCATCCGTCCATATTGAAATGGATGTTGAGGTCCGGGTCGATCCAGGACAGGACGTTCTGATTCCCGGGGATACGGGATCTGAAAAACCTGCCTTCCAGTTGGTTGACGGCAACCTCAAAGCATTCGTCTTCATTAAGGATATAATTTGCCTGTCCGCCCTGGTGCATAAAAGCATAGTCGAGGCCGATCATGTCTCCGGCCCGGTTTTGATATACCACGCTGACCAGCCCGGGCGCTTCATTCCGCTCCGTCTCCGCAAACCCCTCCGGCAGCGCCGTGATCTCATACCGGGGCATCGGTTCCGTGTTCTGCTCTCCCGTATACCGGTAGATGATCCCGTCCCCGGACAGCTCCACCACCCAGCGCATCACCGCCGCCCGGGCCGTGGGACTGGCGGCTATGACGCTGCCAAAGGCCAGGGCGCAGGCCAGCGCCAGGACGGCCACCCGCCGCAGCGCCTGCCTCCACGCCGGACGCTCCCGCCTGCGGCTCCAGCCCAGGGGGTCTGCCAGCATGGCCCGCGTCTGCCGCCGGTGCCGGGACGAGGGGGTGAAGGAGGGCGTGGATTCTTTCTCTTCCCGCTCCTCGTCCAATCTGACGGCGTCCAGCAGGACGCGCCGCATCATCCGGTCCAGTTCCTGATCTGTCACAGGTCGAACCCCTCCTTTTCCAGTATCTCCCGTAGGAGCGCACGGCCCCGGCTGGCCCGGGTGCTGACCGCCGCCTCCGAAATGCCCAGGCGGGCCGCGATCTCCCGGTCCCTGTATCCCAGCAGGGCCTTCATCTCCAGCACCTGCCGGTATGTCTCCGGCAGGTGCGCGAACAGCTCCGCCAGGGCGGCGAAGTCCGACACCTCCCCGGCACGCGCGGAGACGGCCTCCCAGTTTTCCTCCAGGGAGACGGTACGATTTCTCTTCCGGAGGATCATCCTGGCCTCGTTCTTCACTATGGAAATGAGCCAGAAGGGCAGTTCCTCACATGGAATCTGATCAATTTTTTCAAAATGGCGGACGACCTGGACAAAGGCGTTCTGTATGGCGTCCTCGGCATCGCGCTGGTCTCTCAGGATGGACAAAGCAGTCCGTTCCATCCGCCCGTGGTACTGCTCGTAGATGTCGCGGAATCTCCGGCGGTCCTCTTCGCTCTCCAGCGCGGACAAAAAGAAAGATAACATGTCGGTTTCATCCTATGCAGGCAAGCTCCCGGCCGTACACGCTGACAGCCGGGAGCTTTTCGGTATGACAGGCGCTTACAGCTCCTCCAGCACCTTCCGCAAATACGCCCAGGTACGGGCCACGGAGGAGACGGACATCCTCTCCCGGGTGCTGTGGACGTCCCGCAGGTCGGGACCGATGGACACGGCGTCCAGGCCGGGGATCTTCCCGGCGAAGAGGCCGCACTCCAGCCCGGCGTGAATGGCCTCCACGACCATCTCCCTGCCGGTGGTCTCCCGGTAGGCCCGGACCATCACGTCCCGGAGGGGAGATTCCCTGCGGTACTCCCAGGGCGGGTACGCGCCCCGCTGGGAGAAGCTGCCGCCGTACCGCGCGGCCAGCTTTTCCAGCCTGGCGCACAGCGCGTCCTTCTCCGCCGCCACGCTGCTGCGCACGGAGCTGGACAGGCTCATTCTGCCGTCCTTCAGGCACAGGATGCCCAGGTTCAGGCTGGTCTGCACCAGGCCGGGGATGTCCTGGCTCATGGACAGCACGCCGTTGGGGCAGTCGTTCAGCAGGGCAATGGCGGATTGGGTGTCCGCAGGGGAGAGGGCCTGCCGCCGCTGGGCCGGGGCTGCCGCCAGCGCGAGGGACAGCGTGGGCTCCGCCGCCCCGAAGGCGGCCCGCGCCTCGCTTTCACACCGCTCCCGGACAACTTCCAGCGCCGCCGGGTCCTCCGCCAGAAAGACGGCCTCCGCCTCCTTGGGGATGGCGTTGTCCTGCAGGCCGCCGGAGAGGGAGATCAGACGGACGCCGTCCATCTCCTTCAGGCACGCGCCCAGCAGCTTGCCGGCGTTGGCAAGGCCCTTGTTGATCTCCATGCCGGAGTGCCCGCCCTGACCGCCGGAGACGGCGAGGGTACACACCGCGCCCTCGGCCTCTGTCAGGGGGAATTCCTTCACGATGTCGCACCGGCTCCCCCCGGCACAGCTGACGGTCAGCACGCCCTCGTCCTCGCTGTCCAGGTTGATGAGCTTCCGGCCCCGCAAATCCGCGCAGTCCAGCCCATTGGCTCCCAGCAGGCCGATCTCCTCGTCCACGGTGAACACCGCTTCGATGGGCGGGTGAACGGCGGACGCGTCGTCCAGCAGGGCCATGATCATGGCTACGGCGACGCCGTTGTCCCCGCCCAGGGTGGTGCCCCGGGCCTTCACCCAGTCGCCGTCCACCGTCAGCTCCAGCGGGTCCTTCTCAAAGTCGTGGTTCATGCCGCTCTCCTGGACGCAGACCATGTCCAGATGGCCCTGCAGGATCACCGCTGGGTGGTCCTCATAGCCGGGGGAGGCGGGCTTCCAGATGACCACGTTGCCCATCTCATCCCGGCGGTGCCGCAGGCCCCGGGTTTTGGCGAAGTCCGCCGCCCAGGCGCTGGCGGCGGCGGTGTTGCCGGAGCCGTGGGGGATGCGGGTCAGTTCCTCGAAAAAGCGGAATACGCTTTCAGGCTCCAGGTTCGATAAAACAAGATTTTCCATCGTTTTTCCTCCTTATCCAACGGATTACAGCAAATGCACCCCTGCTNCNTCGGCGAGGTGCAGGTATCCAGNGTCTCCTGATCCCACAGGCTCACCTGCACCTCGCCGATGTGGCAGCAGCCGATCATCAGCATGCACAGGCGGCTCTGNCCGATGCCNCCGCCCATGGTCAGGGGCAGNTCGTTATTGAGNAGCATTNTGTGGAAGGGCAGCGCCCGNCNNTCCTCGCAGCCCGCCAGGGTCAGCTGGCGGTCCAGGNNCTCCGGGTCCACCCGGATGCCCATGGAACTGATCTCAAANGCCTTGCCCAGCACGTCGTTCCACATGAGGATGTCNCCGTTNAGNTCCCAGTCGTCGTAGTCCGGGGCGCGGCCGTCNTGCTTCTGGCCGCTTTTCAGCGTCTTGCCNATCTGCATNAGGAANACGGTCNTGTGNCCNTCCCGCATATAGGCGGTCTCCCGCTCCTGGGGNGGCAGNTGGGGNTACATGTCCTCCAGCTCCTGGGTGGTGATGAAGCTNACCTCCCGCTCCAGATGGGTCTTGACCTGGGGGAAGGCCCGNCGCAGGGCGTCGCAGGTGTCGCAGACCGCGCCCACNATGGAGCGNACGGTGTACTGNAGGAAGTCCACGGTCCGGTCGTTTCTGGTNATGACCTTNTCCCAGTCCCACTGGTCCACGTAGACGGAGTGGATGTTGTCCAGGCTCTCGTCCCGGCGGATGGCGTTCATNTCGGTGTAGAGGCCGTTGCCGGGGTAGAAGCCGTAGCGCTTGAGGGCCAGGCGCTTCCACTTGGCCAGGGAGTGGACCACCTCGCCGGCGGCCCCGCCCACGGCGGGGATATCGAAGCCCACGGGCCGCTCCACGCCGTTGAGGTTGTCGTTGAGGCCGGAGTCCCGGTCCACGAACAGCGGCGCGGAGACCCGGCGGAGGTTCAGGGCNAANTTCAGATTTTCCTGAAAACTGCTCTTGACGAACTCGATGGCCCGCTGCATGTCGTAGCCGTAGAGGGGGGAGCGGTANCCCTGGGGNATNGTGCAGGTNTTCATGATATTGTCCTCCTGANGTGGGAAAAATACAANGCANTTATTATCATACACCATATCCGGCGGAAATGCACGAAAAATTTGCCNGAATCGGGAAATTCCCTGCCCGCTCCCCCGTTGACAAAACTCCATGCGGTTATTATAATATGGGAGAAAATGCGTAAGAAAGGAAAATCTTCCTATGAATGACCTTCACGTCTCCGNNGCCGTCCGCTATGTGGGTGTGGACGATACCACNATNGATCTCTTTGANNGCCAGTANCCGGTNCCCAACGGCGTGTCCTACAACGCCTATGTGATCCTGGACGAAAAGGTGGCCGTTCTGGACACCGTGGACCACCGGGCCACGGAGCNGTGGCTGCAAAATCTGGANGAGCAGCTNGCGGGCCGGAACCCNGACTANCTGGTGCTCCACCACCTGGAGCCCGACCACGCCGGCAGCGTGGGCGCGTTCCTGGCAAAGTANCCGGACGTGACCCTGGTGGGCAACGCCAAGACCTTCANCATGCTGCCCAANTACTACGCCTACGACGCCTCCCATACCGTCACCGTCAAGGAGGGCGACGCCCTCTCCCTGGGCGGNCANACCCTGACCTTTGTNATGGCCCCCATGGTCCACTGGCCGGAGGTCATGGTCAGCTATGAGTCCAGCGAGAAGATCCTCTTCTCCGCCGACGGCTTCGGCAAGTTCGGCGCGCTGAGCNCGGAGGAGGACTGGACNTGCGAGGCCCGGCGCTACTANTTCAACATCGTGGGCAAGTACGGCGTACAGGTCCAGAATCTGCTGAAAAAGGCCGCCGGNCTGGACATNCAGACCATCTGCCCCCTCCACGGCCCCATNCTGCGNGAAAATCTGGGCTACTATATNGGCAAGTACGACCTNTGGAGCCGCTACGAGCCGGAGGACGAGGGCGTNATGGTGGCCTACGCCTCCATCCACGGCAACACNGCCAAAGCCGCCANNAAGTTCGCGGAAATTCTGGAGGCCAAGGGCTGTCCCAAGGTCGCCATGGCGGACCTGAGCCGNGACGATCAGGCGGAAGCNGTAGAGGACGCCTTCCGCTATGGCCGNCTGGCCCTTCTCAGCCCCACCTATGACGGCGGCCTGTTCCCCCCNATGGACCANTTCATGGCCCACCTCCGGGACAAGACCTACCGCANNCGCCGGGTGGCTNTCATCGAGAACGGCTCCTGGGCNCCCGCCGCCGCCAAGGTCATGCGCGGCTACCTGGAGGCCATGAAGGACATCACCATCTGCGACACCGTCCACACCATCCAGGGCGCNGTNAAGGACGNCGATATCGCCGCCATGGAGAAGATCGCGGACGAGCTGCTGGCGTGAGGCNGACATACTTTTTCTTCTTGAAAGAAGAAAAAGTATCAAAAAGAAGAACTTTTTGGGCGAAACTTTGTTTCGCCTGCCGGGTAGTCCTTACGCTTAATTTGTACGCACTATAGTGCCAAAAGGGCGCGGAACGTAAGTTCCGCGCCCTGCGTTTTTGTGGTCTGAATTCGGCCGCACGGCTCACGCCTCCAGAAACCGCTGCAAAATCTGCGCCGTCTCCGCCCGGGTGACGTTGGCACGGGGGTTCAGCTTCCCCTCGCTGCCCCGCAGAAGCCCCTGGCTCACCGCCCAGGTCACGCCCTCTCTTGCCCAGTCCGACACGCTCCCGGCGTCCGAAAAGGCGGACAAATCCCCCGCCGGTTCCGCCTCGCCTGTCAGTTTGGCCCACCGCCACAGCATCACCGCCAGCTCCTGCCGCGTCACCCCGGCGGAACCGTCAAAGGAGCCGTCGTCCCGTCCCGCTGCCAGACCGTTCTCATACGCCCAGCACAGCGCGTCCAGCCCGCCCCCAAGACCGTTGAGGTCCGTAAATGGCAGTCCGGAAGCCGTAAGCCCGGACCCGGGCCGCCCGGCGGCGCGATAGAGCGCGGAAACGATATCGCCGCGCTCCGCGCCGCGGCCGGGCTGGAAATTCCGCGTCCGGCCGCACTCCATCAGCCCTTCACAGACGGCATAGTCCACCGCCTCCCAGTACCATGCCGCAGGGTTCGTATCCTGGAGCAGATGCCGGGCGGTGCGCCGGAAAATGAGGGCTTCCCCCTGGACCGGTCCGGAGAGCTCCAGCGCGTACCCCGCCGTATTGGAGGCGTAGTCCTCCGCTGTCACATACAGGGTATCCGGCAGATTTTCCAGACCGGAGAAGTCCGCCGTCAGTGTGCAGTCCGTCCCGGCCTCCTCCGGAAAGAACGCCTCTTCCGCCAGCAGCCGTCCCTTCTCGTCCGTTATGGAGGCATAGGACAAGTACTGGTTGTCCCGCAAAGTGACGGTCAGCCGCCCGTCATTGATCTCCGCCGATACGGCCGCGGGAGCCACGCTGTCGATCATCACCGGGAATTCCATCGTCCGCCAGGCGTCGTACTTCTCATCCAGCATCCACCGGAAGCTCTCCGGTTCCGACAGCCGGACCCGGCGGTCAAATTCCTCCTGGATTTTGCTTCCGCCGTCCAGCCAGGCGTACACGTCCACCCGCGCCCTGGTCCCATCGGGCAGGGACGCGCCCTTGGCGTCCGTCCCGTCCCAGGCAAACCGGAGGCTTGCGTCGATACGTCCGGCAAGGGAACTCATGGCGGACTTTCCAATCCAGGTCATGGCGTCGGCATAATAGATCTCCCCGCTGTCCTGACCGGAGATCACCACTGCCGCCCCGGCGGCGTCCCGCAGCGTATACAGAGCCAGAACAAGCTGCCGGTCCAGGCTGTGCATCGCGTCGGAATCCCGGCCGGGAATCGCGAAGCGGGCCTCGTCATGCCACCCGGCGGCGTGTCCGTTGGCCCCCAGCAGACGGCCATACCAGCTGTCCGCCGTCCCCCTGGCGGGGATATAGGCCAGATTCGCGCCCAGCTCGGCGTTCAGTCCGGTCAGATAAGGTTCCGGGATTTGCAGCGGGTTGTCCTCCGACAGCTCGTGGCTTTCCCCGGCCAGACGGAACGCCTCGTCCTGCATATCCCGGAAATCCAGCGTTTCCATCACCGGCGCGGCCTCCCAGCCGCCGCAATAGCCTAAAAAGGCCCCGTGGACCGCCTGTCCGTCCCCGGCGGCGGCGACATAGCCCTCCACATAGAAGCCGTTGGGATACGCCTCCGCCAGCGTCTGCCGCAGCCGGTCGCTGACCGTCAGCTGAAGAGAGATTTCCGCCTCGCCCCCCGCGGGGACGGACACGGAGTCAGGGCCGGAAACCGTCACGCCGCCGCTGATATCCATTGGGGCCATGCGGCTGAAATATACGCCGTTATCCTCCAGGTAAGCGTCGGTCAGGACCTGGACCGTCAGGGAGAGCTCCGCCGCCTCATCCGAAAGGTTTTTCAGCGTAAAGGACATATCAAAGCGTCCGTCTTCGCTGTCCCCCAGCTCCGCCAGAGGATCCCGGATCACCAGGCGGCTGGAGAGGGCGGCGTCCAGATCGGCCAGCCCCGCGCCCTGCTTCCGCGGGGAGAGGGGGAGGCCCTGCCCGTCCGTCAGCGGCCGCGCGGTGCTTTCCAGCAGGGCCTGGGCCAGCCGGGCGGCTTCCTTTCTGTCCGTCACGCCCCGCTGCCGCAGGCTTTGCAGCGTCACCGCGAATAAACCGGCGGCATGGCCGCTGGCCATGGAGGTGCCGTAGTCGCTGTAATACCCGCTTTCTCCGGAGGCCCCGGCGGAGACGGCAGGTCCTCCGAAGGCGGTCAGGGTGGGCGCAAAACGCAGTCCGGAGGACGGCCCCCAGGAGGAGTAGTCCGCCATAACGGCTTCGCCGTCTTTTTCCCCGGCGGCGGCTACGGCGATGGTGCTCGGATAGCTGGCCGGGGCCGAGACGGCGCTGTAGTCGGTGTACGCGCCGGTGGGCAGAGGCCGGGTCCAGGTCTTGTAGGCGGAGGGGGCCTCCTCGTTTCCGGCGGAGCAGCAGACAATGACGCCCTCCGACGCCAGCAGGGCAAATGCCCTGCCGTACGCGCCGTCCAGCGCCTCGTCCCGGCTGAAGCCCGCCCCGGTGCCCGCGGAGATGTTGATAACGTCGGCCCCCAGGTTCCACGCGTCCTCCAGCGCCCGGAGGATCACCGCGTCGTCCGCGCCGCCGCCGGAGCCGTCGGGGAAGATTTTCATACCGAGGATCTGCGCCCCCGGGGCCGCGCCCCGGAAGCGGACGCCGCCGTCCTCATCCAGGGCGTAACCGGCGGCCAGGGCGGCCACATGGGTGCCGTGGCCGTTGGTGGTGGAGACGCCGCCGTCCCGGTAATAGTAGTCGTAAACAAAGGGCATCCGCACCGAGACGTACCGCCCCGCCGTCCCTCTTTTCGCGGTGAAGGCTTCCACGTCCGCCCGGCTGATGGCGGGGGAGAGAGTCAGGGAGCTGTCGGCGAAAGCCTCGTGGGCGGTATTGAATCCGCTGTCCAGCACGGCGATAACCACGCCGTCCCCGGTAAGGCCCTCCCGCCACAGTCCGTCCGCGCCCATCAGCGCCAGGCCGGCTTCGGTCCAGACCTCCTCCTCTTCCGCTCCGGAGGAAGCGGGTTCATAGAACCGGACCGGGCTGACTCCGGTAACGCCTGCCAGCGTTTCAATGGCGCGGAGGGCCGGCTCACCGGCCTCCACCGCCGCCCCCGGGAAGAGGCTGTCATACCGCCAGAGGACGGCGACGTCCTCCATGGATTCCAGAGCGTCCTCCATGGCGTCCGGGTCGGCGCATTCATCGTAAAGGACCACCGCCCGGACGGTTTCCGGCGGGCGCTCCGCCGCCCCGGTCAGCAAAAGGATCGAAAAAAAGGCCAGCAGAATGGTCCACAGGGTTTGTTTTTTCATGGTTGGGATGACCTCCGGGTATTAGAAGTTGTATCCACAGGCGCTAAACGCTGTCCGGCCGGGTCTTTTCACGCCGTTCTTCGTTAAATTTTCTTGAAATACATCCAGTATTCCCGCGAAAATTTGCCTCGACCGGCGCAAAAATCCCTCGCCCATCCAGCATTCCCGCCTATGAATACAACTTCTGAGTTGGGACCATTATACACCCGCGCCGCCGGTCCTGGCAAGACGGGAACGGATGGTTTTTTGTCGATGCGGGGACAAAAAAGAGAAGTTTTCCACTAGTTTTGCCGGAAAAATGGACGGTTGGTTTGAAAATTTGACTATGTGGGAAAAATCTGGTAAAATAGAAACCATTCCAGAGAAGAAACGAGGAGTTCACTATGAAAAAACGCCTGTTGATATTGGTTTTAGCCGGACTGCTGTGCCTGGGCGTCCGGCCGGAAGCGAAAGCCGCCGCCGGGTATTCCGACGTGCCGGAGGGCCACTGGGCCTCCGAGAGCATCGCCCGGGCCACGGAACTGGGGCTCTTCCAGGGAGTGGGCGGGGGACGCTTCGGCCTGGGACAGCCCATCTCCCGGTCCGCCTTTGCCTCCGCGCTGGTGCGGATGTTCGGGTGGGAGGAGGTGCGCCCGGCGGAGCCGTCCTATACCGACGTGGAGAAGGGCCGGTGGTACTATTCCGCCGTGGAAACCCTGCTGGCCAACGGCGCGGTAGCCGCCTCCGGCCAGGAGTTCCGGCCCAATGACGACCTCACCCGGGAGGAAATGGCCTCCATGCTGGTGCGGGGGCTGGGGTACACGTCCTCCCTGGCGGAGACCGCCGCCAGCTACGGCGTGCCCTTCCAGGACATCTCCGTGAACCGGGGGTTCATCACCATGGCCCACGACCTGGGGCTGATGAACGGCAAGGACAGCGGAGGCTTTGACCCTGACGCCCCCGCCACTCGGGAGCAGGCCGCCGCCGTGCTGGTGCGGGTCCACGACCAGTTGTCCGAGCCCTCCGTCAGGCTGTCCGCCGCCGGAAACTACAAGCTGATCACCATTGCCACGCCCATGGCCCAGGAGGGTGAGAAAATGCCCATGACGCCCCTGGAGCCGCTGGGGGAGCTGTACGCCACGCTGCGCAGGATGAAGAACAACGGCGAGGATATGTCCCAGTACGCGCTGCGGCTGATGGCCGGCGGCGTACGCACGCTGACCGACAGCGGCGGCAATCTGGTGGGCGGCAGCGAACTGATCTCCGCCAGGGAGGTACAGGAGGCGCTGGCGGGGAAGGATGTGGACACCTTCTATTCCGAGCAGTACCAGAGCGCTTTCTGCATCTACGCGCCCAACGCCTATCAGACCGCGTACGTCTGGTACCAGAGCGAGAAGAGCATGGAGGCCAAGCTCCAGCTGGCAAGGCTCTTCGGCGTGACCCGGTACGTGCTGGAGTAAGAAACGGACAGTCTGAGCGGCCCCGTGTGGGGCCGCTTTTTTATGCGCCGGGGGGCAGGCGGATTGCCGGATGTTTTGGCCGGGGAAGCGCGCGATAATAATTTTTCGCAAATTGATTATACTTGTTTTTATAAAGAATTGGCATAAAACCGGGCCGAAGACATGTCCTTTGTTGCAGTATGACCATTGACAGCGCAGAGGTCAGGTGCTACCATGTCTGCGTGTTCACAATGTGTTCATAATTGGCGGACAAATCTATTCGCTGAAGTCTTTTTCTCAGCCGCCAATGGAAAGGACGTATCCAAAATGAATTTTATCTTTGTTTCCCCCCAGTTCCCCCACACCTACTGGAACTTCTGCGACCGGCTGCGCCGGAACGGCGTGAATGTACTGGGCATCGGCGACGCCTCCTATGACGAGCTGGAGGAGCCGCTGAAGCGGGCTCTGACCGAGTACTACCGGGTGGACGATATGGAGGACTATGGCCAGATGTTCCGGGCGGTGGCCTTCTTCTCCTTCAAGTATGGGAAAATCGACTGGCTGGAATCCAATAACGAATACTGGCTGGAGCAGGACGCCCGCCTGCGCACAGACTTCCACATCACCACCGGAGCTGACGAGAAGGAAGCCGCCGGTTTCAGGAGCAAGTCCGGCATGAAGGCTTTCTACGCCAGGGCCGGCGTTCCCACCGCCCGCTGTCATAAAATCAAGACCCGGAAAGCGGCGGAAAAGTTTCTGAAAGAGGTGGGCTATCCGGTGATCGTCAAGCCGGACGTCGGCGTGGGCGCCAGCGGCACCTACCGGCTGGACAACGGGGAGCAGTTTGACGATTTCTTCAGCAATCTGCCCACGGTTCCCTATGTGATGGAGGAGTTTGTCACCGGCGATATCGTCTCCTATGACGCTGTCACCAATTCCAAAATGGAGCCGCTGTTTGAATCCATGACGGCCTTCCCGCCGTCCATCATGGATATAGTGAATGAAAAACGCGAGCTGGCGTACTGTGTCACCGCCGGGGTCCCCGAGGCGCTGGCGGAGCTTGGGCGGGCCGCGCTGAAGGCTTTCCGGGTGAAGAGCCGCTTTGTCCATCTGGAGTTCTTCCGCCTGACCAAGGACAAGAAGGGGCTGGGCAAGAAGGGCGACTATGTGGGACTGGAGGTCAACATGCGCCCCGCCGGAGGCTACACCCCCGACATGATCAATTATGCGCACAGCACGGATGTTTACCAGATCTGGGCGGATATGGTCACGGCGGACAGCCGCCTGCTTGCTCCCGGCGGGAATGACCATTTCTGCGTCTATGCCAGCCGCCGGGACGACGTATCCTATGTGCATTCTCATGAGGAGATCATGGCGCGGTATGGCGGTCAGATCGTCATGTGCGAGAGGATGCCGGACATGATCGCTCCAGCCATGGGGAATCAGATGTATACCGCTCACGCCGCGGACGGCGCGGCGGCAGCCGAATTTGCCGCGTTTGTTACCCTGAGGGCGTAATATTACCCCGGGGCGGGCCGTAAGGTCCGCCCCGGGGTTGATCTATATGCCGGGTCTCCCGGGGCGGTGTGTGGATAGTGCCCCATAAGGGCCGGAAAATTCTTCTTCCCCGCTTGCTATTCCGGCTCTTTTACATTATAATGATACATTAAGGATATCATGGACGATTGTCAGCGTCTCCCGGAATATATGGCGGAGCTGCAAGCTGACGATACGGTTCTCTTCATCCATGTAGCGGCTGAACAGGTGCTTCTGTTCGCCGGTCATGCTCGCGGTCAGCCGCGCCTCCGCCTCGTTCAGCTGCCGCCGTACCATAATAAACGCCTCGTCCGCCGTCAAATCGGCATACCGGTCCTCTGCTATGTATTGATATAGACGCTCTTGCAGCTTCGTCATAGTGGGCCTCCCGCGTTGATTTGATTACAGTATATCACCAAGTTTGGTTATCGTCAAGGGATATCACCAAATTTGGTTGTTTTTGTCGAAACGCACAAAGGAATGACGGATTATATGTATGATTCAAAGCAGATTGCCGCACGGATCAAGGACCGTGCAAAGCAACAGGGGAAATCAGTTAAGGAAATGCTTTCTGACTGTCACCTTGGAATTAATACAGTCGGAAATATTAGTCGCGGCGGGGATATTCTGACCCTGAATTTCGCAAAAATTGCGGATTATCTGGACTGTTCAGTCGATTATCTTCTGGGCCGCACGGACAATCCGGAGATTAACCGGTGATATGGAGCGGTCTATCAACGCCCACCCCGGGAGATCCGGGGTGTAAGACGGTAGGGTCTGCCGTTTACATCTTAAAACAGACGCTTCGCCCGGCAAAGGGGGCCGGAAGTGCGGTTTAGAATGGACGGACCGCAGGATAAGCGCAAAACAAAACGACAAATTCGGGGATTCTCAAGGGGCTATGGCCCCTTGAGGGTGCTTTTGCTTCTTTTCGCACAAGCGAAAAGAAGGCCGCCGCGCTGGATTTTGCAACGGCCACATCGAGTGGCCGTGCAAAATTTAATTGTGCATGACCGCTCGACGCGGTCATTGCACAATCATAGGCGGCCGGGAAGGAACCATCAGAAATGCCAGACCTCTGTATCATTATCGGAGCCATGGAACCGGGAAAAATCCTGCCTCCGAAAAAGAACGATCTTTTAATCGCGGCCGACGGCGGCTTAGACCATCTGAGCCGCCGCCATCTCACCCCCCACCTGATCGTGGGGGACTTTGACTCCCTGGGCCGCGTCCCCGAAGGGGACAACATCATCCGCCACCCCGTGGAGAAGGACGACACCGACACCATGCTCGCCATTAAAACCGGCCTGGCGCGGGGATATCAAAAATTCCTCCTCTATGGCTGCCTCGGCGGGAGGCTGGACCACACCTACGCCAACTTGCAGGCCCTTCTTTACCTGGCCCGCCGGGGCGCGGCGGGCTTCCTCCTGGGCCGGGGCATGGCCGCTTCCGTGCTCCGGAACGGGGAACTGCGTTTCTCCTTTTCCCATGCGGGAAATATCTCCGTCTTCTGCCCTGACGGCGAGGCGCGGGGCGTTACCCTCGCCGGCCTCCACTACCCCCTCCGGGACGCCGTATTGGACAGCGGCTTTCCCCTGGGGGTCAGCAATCAGTTTACCGGACAGCCCGCTTCCGTCTCCGTCCGGGACGGCACGCTGCTGGTCATGTGGGACCACCCGGAGGGAATACTGCCGGAACAGCTGGAAACATGATTCCCGGCGGTATTTTCCCGCCGCGGCGGGGCTCCGCTCCTCCGAGCGCAGACGGACCGCGGCGGGGCTCCGCTCCTCCGAGCGCAGACGGACCGCGCCGGCGCGCTTTCATTGATCTTCATAAAAATCCCCCTTTTGTGTGAAGCTATAGAGGCTTCACACAGAAGGGGGAAAAAGCTATGCCGTTTTATGCGCCCTCCGGCAGAGGAACCGTTGTCGCGTTGGGGTCGCAGCCCTCAGGTCCGAAGAAATTCACTTTTTTCTCCGACAGCCGCAGCGTGACCTTCCGGTTGTGGATGCTCTCCCCGTCCAGGCAGGTCACGATGTCCCGGTCCGGAGACTCGATGCCGATCTCCCTGGCCGTATAGCACCGGGCCACCTGGGGCAGGGTGTAATACAGCCCCTTGGAATAGGCCCCCACAAAGCGGAGGAACTGGACGCGGCTGACCTTCCGGACCACCAGGGTATTGAGCACCCCGTCGTCCATCCGGGCTTCCGCCACGGGCATGAAGCCCCCGCCGTAATACCGCCCGTTGCACACGGCGGCAAGAGCGTAATCCCCGGGCATCTCCGCTCCGTCCAGAGTGATGGTCCACTTGTGCCCCAGGCTGCGGAGCAGGAAGTTGACCCCCAGGGAGAGGATATAGCTGCCCTGGCCCCCCAGCAGGGGAAGATTTCCGTATTTATGCACGTCCTCCGCCACCTGGGCGTCGAAGCCGGAGCAGGCCACCGTCATGGCCAGCCGTCCGTTGCAGTCGATGGCGTCCAGCGGGAACGCGGGGCCGTTCCACAGGTTCTCCGGATCGGCGAACTGCGCCGCCGTATCGCCGAAATTTTTCAGGAAGTCGTTGCCCGTGCCCACGGGGATGCAGGTCATGGCGGCATTGCCAAATCCCGCCACGCCGTTGGCCGCCTCGTTGATGGTGCCGTCGCCGCCGCAGGCGTAGACGCGCACCTCCTGCCCCGTCCGGGCCAGGGCGCGGGCGGTCTCCATGGCATGGCCCGGACGCTTGGTCAGGACGCACTCCACGTCCAGCCCGTGGCGGGAGGCCAGACCCTTGGCCATCTCCATCAGTTCCGCCGTGCAGTTTTTCTTTCCCGCCGTGGGGTTGATGATGAATACGTGTTTCATGCTGCCGCCTCCCTGTTTTTCCGCTTCTCTCTCAGTCCATCCCAAAATACGCCCGCGCCGCCGCCCCGTCCCGGGCGATCTGCTCCCGCAGGGCCTCCATGCTGTCAAACCGCCTCTCCGGGCGCAGCATTTTCAGAAACTCCACCCGGCACTCCGCGCCGTACAGCTCCCCCACCGGCTCCAGCAGGTGGCTCTCCACCGTCACGCCGCCGTCGGTATCCACCGTGGGCCGCACGCCAACATTGGTAACGGCGGGACGGGCCTCTCCGTCCACCGTCACCCGGGCGGCGTAGACCCCGAAGGCGGGGACCAGCTGGTGGGCGTCGGGGATCAGGTTCACCGTGGGCGTGCCCAGCCGGGAGGAGCCGATCCGTTTGCCGTGGCGCACAGGGCCGGAGATGGCGAAGGGCCGGCCCAGGAAACGGGCCGCTTCCTCCGTCTCCCCCCGCTCCAGCAGGGCGCGAATATGGGTGGAGCTGACGGTCACGCCGTCCAGGGTCACCGCCGCTATCACGTCGCAGCCCATCCCCAGCGCCGCCGCCCGCGTTTTCAGCAGGCCGGCCGTGCCCGCGTTTCTGTGGCCGAAGCGGAAGTCGTGGCCCGCAACCAGCCATCCGGCCCGGTACTCCTCCCGCAGGAGGGTGACGAAGTCCTCCCAGGGCATGGTCATCATGGCCTGGTCAAAGGGGACGATGAGCACCTCCATCCCGGGGAACAGCTCATGGACCGCCTGCCGCCGCTCCTCCGCCGTGGTCAGCAGGGGCACCGGCAGTCCGGTGACGAATTCCCGGGGGGAGCGGTCGAAGGTGAACATGGCGGGGGTCAGCCCCCGCTCCCGGCCCCGCTCCGCCGCCCGGTGCAGCAGGGCCTGGTGGCCCAGATGGATGCCGTCAAAAAATCCCAGGGCGACGGCCCGTCTCTGCTCCAACGCTCTCCCCCCCTTTCGTACAAAATCATACGGTATTATCCGCCGAAGAAATTCTTGATAGACCGCAGCTGCCCCTTTTCCCACCGGCTCAGGCAGAGAAATTCCCCCTCCCGGCCGTAGACCCGGTACTGCCCCGGCGCCAGGCCGGGGGCGGGCAGCGGGTTCCCGTTGCGGCACAGCCGCTCCTGGCCGGGATTTGTGATGTGGTAGGCCGGATACGCCGCGAACAGACCGTCCACGGGCCGGAGCAGGGCCGCGCCCCGCTCCCGGACCTGCTCCAGCGTCACCGCGTCGGCCAGGGTGAACCCCGCCGCCATGGTCCGGCGCAGGGAGCTCATGCAGCCGCCGCAGCCCAGGGCCTGCCCGGCGTCGTGGCAGAGGGTGCGGACATAGGTGCCCTTGGAGCACCGGACCCGCAGCAGATACTCCGCCTCCCCGGTCCGCTCCAGGACCTCCAGGGCGTGGATGGTCACGGGGCGGGGCCTGCGCTCCACCTCCTGGCCCTTCCGGGCCAGCTCGTAGAGCTTTTTGCCGCCGATCTTCACGGCGGAGTACATGGGCGGGATCTGCTCGATAGGCCCGGTGAACCGGGACAGCGCCGCCTCCAGCTCCTCCCGGCCAACGCCCACCGGACGGGTTTCCAATATCTCCCCCGTGGTGTCCTGGGTGTTGGTGGTCAGGCCCAGCCGCAGTCCGGCGATATACTCCTTGTCGCTTTTGTCGGCGAACTCCACCGCCTTGGTGGCGTTTCCCACGAATACCGGCAATACGCCGGTGGCCATGGGGTCCAGCGTGCCCCCATGGCCGATCCGGCGTTCCTGTAAAATTCCCCGCAGCTTGGCGCACACGTCCATGCTGGTCCAACCGGCGGGCTTGTCGATGATTAAAATTCCGCTGGGCATACCGTTATTCCGTCGCGCTGCCGGCATCCGGATCGTAGGCGGCACCCGCGCTGCCGCTCGTGCCGTCTTCACCGCTGCCGCCGTCCTCCGCGCCGGTATCCGCGTACAGCTCGGGATGCAGGGCCTGGATGGCCTGTACGTAGTCCATGTAGAACTTGCCCACGTCAATAGCAGCCAGCTTCTCGCTGAGGGCCGCCTCCGGCTGCTCCATCAGGTTTATCAGCTGTTCGTCCAGATAGTCGGACAGGCTCTGCTCCGCGATGGCGGTCAGATGCTCCTCCTTCAGCTCCTTGCGCAGGATGATGTGGTAGCCGTAGGTGCTCTCCACGATATCGCTGATCTCCCCGGGCTGGAGGGCAAAAGCGGCCTCTTCAAACGCCTCTACCATCTCTCCGGGGCCAAAGAAATAGCCGTCCGGGTATGTCTCCCGGCCAGTGTCCTCGCTGTTCTCATCGGCCAGTTGGGTGAAAAGCTCCTCCAGCTCCGCCGGGTCCGCCGCCTGAAGCTGGGAGAGCAGCTCCTCGGCCTTTTCCCTCTTCGCCGCGATCTCCTCCTCGCTGAGGGCCTCGCCGGAAGCGGAATCTATGGTCATCAGCAGGATATGGTCCACATAGGCGTCCGTATTGGCGGGAGCCCGATAGAGGTCGCTGTCCGGGTCCTGCGCCAGGTCCGCCAGGTGCTGATAGAGATAGGACACCGCGGAGACCCGGTCAAAGCTTTCCTCGCTGATGCCCATTTCCCACAGATTGTTCTCAAACGCCTCCTGGCCGCCCAGACGCTCGACGTAGGCGGCCTTGTCGCTTTCCAGCGCGGCCTCGTCCTCGCCGGTGAGAGCGACGTCATGCGCCGCGGCCACGCTTTCCAGAATAAGGTAGGACAGCGCGCTGGTCTCGGCCCGCTGCCGGGCTATCTGCTCCAGAGGCGTGCCCTCCAGCTCCCCGTCCCACTTGGCGGTGCCGTCCTCGTTGAGCAATTCGCCGAACATGCCGTAATAGGAGCTGTACATGTTCAGGTCATACTCCAACTCGCTGCACATGGACGTCAGCCAGTAGAGGTACAGCTCCGCCGGGATGGCGCGGCCATCCCACTCCAGCGCCGTTTCGCCGGGGTCAACGCCCAGCAGGTTTGTGTAGATCCGGCCCTCCCGGACGGGAGCATCCGCACCGGAGGAACCGGTATGATCGGCCTGATTGGGCGTGTCGTTCTGGCCGGAGGCGGGGTCGGTGTTATTGCCGCAGCCCGCGCACATGCTCAAAACGAGCAGCAGGGCCAGCAGTCCGCTGATTGTCTTTTTCATGATATCGTTTCCTTTTCGTCATTAGAATGATCTCCTCTCCCCTGCCGGGAGAGACGCAACTTATTTATCATACCACGCTTTTGTCCGGGATACAATGGTTTTCTCCCGGAGAAACGAGAATTTTCTGCCGGGTACGCCAAAAAGCGGGGCCGGGAAGCGGCTCCTGCGCCCCCGGTCCCGCGATCTTCACATTTGTACGACTTCCTCCGCCGGTTTCTGGCAGGGGACGATGCTCTTCACATGCAGCACCGGGCCGTCCCCCTCGTAGGGGTCCCAGTGCTCCACGGCTACCTCCGCCGTGACCTCCACCCAAGCCCGCTCGGGGATCTTACTCACGTCGTACCCGATGCAGGCCAGCGCCAGGAAGGTCATATCCTCCGCGCAGCAGACCATGGCGAACCGACCGGGGGTGAAGTACCGCCCGTACTTGGGGGGCTTGCACATGATGGCCCGGTAGACCACCGTCTTCCCGGCGTACATCTGCGGGTTGTCCATGATCTCCACGTACCACAGTCCGTAGTCCTCGTCGGAAATCCGGATCTCCGGCGCTTCCAGGTCGAAGGCCGAGACGGTGCCGTCCATGTAGTCCTCGCTTTGGCCGTCCTCCCGCTCCAGATAGATGTCCGCACGGCGGTTTAAAAGCCGCAGGTTCTTCTGCCGCAGGGCTGTACACAGCTCGTCCGTGCAGCGGTTGATGCAGATCATATCCGCGTTGCGCAGCTTCTCCGCCATGAGGGAGGCCATGTTCCGGGTATACATCTCAAAGGTGGGACCCTCTACCGTCGTAATGATCTGGTAGAGCACCCAGCTTTGCGGCATGCAGTTGACATAAAAATCCTGTATCTGCCACATGCCGTTGTATTCCACGATGATCTGGGAGGCCCGGCACTTCTTCCGCTGGGCCTCCAGGTACGCCGGGGTCAGCTCCTCCAGGTCGTCCGCCGTTACCACCGTGACGTTGCGCAGCAGCTTCTTGTCGTACTCCACCTCGCCCTCCTCGCAGCACAGCAGCAGGGTCCTGTCCTCCATGGCGAAGCCGTCGGAGAGGATGCCGTTGATGAAGGAGGTCTTGCCGCTGTCCAGGAATCCGGCGATGAGGTAGACGGGATAGACTTTCTCCTGGGCCATGGCTTACACCTCGAAGAGGGCCTTCAGCCCCGCCTCGTCCAGCTTGCCGCCGATGACGCAGAGCCGTCCGGTGTAGTCGGCGGGGCCGGTGCGGACCTGGTGCTCCTCGGGAACGTAATCGAAATGGAGCCACGCGCCGTCTCCAGCGGACACGATGCCCTTGGCCCGCAGGACCGCGCCGTATCTGCCGCCGTCCAGCTCGGTCAGGATGCTTTCCAGCTTCTCCGCCGTGAAGGTATGGGTGGTCTCCACGCCCCAGCTGGTGAACACCTCGTCAGCGTCGTGGCCGTGGTGGTGATGATGGTGATGGTGTCCATGCTCGTGGTCGTGGCGGCAGCACTCGTGGTCGTGATCGTGGTCGTGGTGCTCATGATGGCAGCACTCATGGTCATGCTCTTCGTGGTCATGCTCGTGGTGATGCTCGTGCTCCTCGTGATCGTGATGATGCTCGTGCTCGTGCTCATGGTGGTGTTCATCATGGTCATGGTGATGGCAGCCGCACCCGTGGCCGTCCTCCTCATGGTCGTGATGGTGATGGTGGTGATGCCCGCCGCAGACGGGGCAGGTCTCCTCTTCCTCCTCGGCCAGAAGGTCCTCGGCCAGGGTGTTGCCGTTCTCCATGGCGGCGAGGAGCTGCGCGCCGGTGAGCTGGTCCCAGGGGGTGGTGACGATGGGAGCCTTTTCGTTCTTCTCCCGCAGCAGCTCCACCGCCGCCTCCAGCTTTTCGCCGTCCAGCTTCTGGGTGCGGCTGAGGATGATGGCTCCGGCGTACTGCACCTGGTTGGCGTAGAACTCGCCGAAGTTCTTCATATAGACCCTGGCCTTGGACGCGTCGGCCACGGTGACCGCGCAGCCCAGCTCCATCTCCTCCACCTGCTCCGCCACGTCCTGAACAGCCCGGATCACGTCGGACAGCTTGCCCACGCCGGAGGGCTCGATGAGGATGCGGTCCGGGCGGAACTGCTCCATCACCTTTTTCAGCGCCTCGCCGAAGTCGCCCACCAGGGAGCAGCAGATGCAGCCAGAGTTCATCTCGGAGATCTCCACGCCGGCGTCCTTGAGGAAGCCGCCGTCAATGCCGATCTCACCGAACTCGTTCTCGATGAGGACGATCTTCTCGCCCTTGAGGGCCTCGTCCAGCAGCTTTTTGATCAGCGTGGTCTTACCCGCGCCCAGGAAGCCGGAGATCACATTTACCTTTGTCATAGGGAATACGCCTCTTTCTTAATAAATAATATCGTACTTATCATAACCCTTTTTTCGGAAATTGCAAGGGGGAATTGGATGAAAAAGACGGTTGATCCAAAGATCAGCCGTCTTTCAGCGGTTTACCGGTCCGCCCGCAGCATCCCGTACAGGTAGAGATCCGCCCAGCCGCCCCGGTTGTCCCCTGTGTGGCTGCGTTGGACGCCCTCCGGCTTCATGCCCAGCTTCTTCATCAGAGATACCGATTTCACCCCGTCGATGGCCTCCGCCATGACCTTGTGGGCATGGCGTTCGTCAAAGGCATAATCCAACACTTTCGAGCAGGACTCGTAGGCGTAGCCCTGCCGCCAGTACGCTTTGTTGAAGATCCAGCCGATCTCGTAAACGTCCTCCGCAGGGTCCTCGCCCAGGGATTTGAAGAGGATATACCCGATGACCTTACCGGTGTCCCTGAGAACGGCGGCCACAGTCCCCTTTCTGCCGATGCAGAATTCTTCCAGAAATTTTTGCGTCTTCGCGAAGTCGTAGGCAGGTTCACAGTTGGCCATGGTCTCTTCATCGCCGAAAATCTCGTGGAGGGCGGGAGCGTCCTCAAACGTGAAATCCCGGACGATCAGCCGCTCGGTTTCCAAATACATATCGCGCCTCAGCTCTTTCCGATGATCTTCCCGCCGCACTTGGGACAGGTGATCTCAATTTTGCCCTTCCCCACCGGGACGCGGCAGACGGTCTTGCAGCTTTTGCAGGTGAAATATTTGTGATCCCTGTCCTTCCTGCGCTGCCGCGCGCCGGAAACGCGGCCTTTCACCGGATACCACCAGTTTAAAAACCTGGCGTTCTCCTCCCGCCGTTTGGTCAGGTTTTTGGAGAAAGAGCGGAAAATCACCAGCGCCGCCAGCACCAGCGTAATGATCTCCAGCACCACCCGCGCCGCGTAGATCCGCCCCAGAAGCGCTTGCAGGAACAGCACCGCCACATACACGACAAGCAGCGCCAGATTCAGCTGATCGTTTCCGTTGCGTCCATACATGAACCGGGCCAGAGCGCTGGAAATGCGATAAAAGAAATTCCGCATAGACAGGACCTCACTTCTGCCGGGCCGGACGGCCCCTCTTTTTATTTATATAGTATAGAGGCCAAATGTGAACAAGTAAAGAACAAGTCCCGTTTATTTTTTCACGAATTCCGGGGACCTCCACTGAGATTTAATACTTTTGTAACAACTAACGCTGGTTTTCTTAACACCTCTCCTGTATCTTAATAGTTGCAAGAGACAATAACTTCTTTTCATCCAATCTTCCAAACCATATAAGAACAGCGAGGAGCCACCGCTCCCCGCTGTTCTTATTATTTCCGAGCTTAAAGCTCGGAAATAATAAATTTGATTTAAGCCGTTTTGCTCGCCGCCGTGAACGGCGGCAACCGCAAAACGTGGCAAATATTACTTCCGGCTTTTAAAGCCGAAAGTAATATTCTTATGTATGCCCGCTATTTCTGCTCATTGAGGTACAGGCTCACCCGGTTGTTCAGCAGCCCGACGGTGTCCTCCAGCGTCCGGTCCCCGGCGAAACAGGGGCCAAGCGTCTCCCAGACGATGTCGGACAGACCGTCCTCCGGCCAGTAGAGCCGGGTGGTGTGGTCGATCAGGTCTCTGTGCCGCTGGAGATCCGCCTCTGTCATGAGTTCCGTCAGGCGGATCTCAGGTCCATATTGAAAATGATACATTGTCCAATAGCCTTGCCACTCTATATGTTTGCTGAACACCTCGCCCATAAGGTAGGACACGTTATACCAACAGACCGCTTCATAATCGGGCAAACTAACCGGAGTATGAACAGCTCTCGTATTGCCAATGAAGTAAGCATTGGCTTTACGCAGGCGCGGCGTGACCATCTGGCGGATATACGCCCAGGCCGCTTCTTTGTTCCGGCAGGCGGAGGACATCCCCAGGACCGTCCCCGTCTGATAGAAAAAGCTGCCCGAGCTGCCATCCGCCGTGGGGTAGCCGACAAAAGAGGCATGTTCCTGAAAAATGGCGTCCGAAATAAAAACATCGTACGGCCAGCTGATCGCCATTCCTTCCAGCATCTGCGTCCCGTTTTTGATCTGCCGCTTCACCTCGTCTTCCGCCTCCTGCGGCTTTTCATAGTCCACTTCATCGGGGAGCGTCTCCAAAAAACCGACCAGATCACGGAATTCCTTGCTGTCAAAGGTGCATTCCCCGGTCTCCCGGTCCACAAACCCCTCCAGCGAATTACTGAGCAGATTGTAAAAGATCTCCCGCCTTGTCATGTCGTGCCGCATGATAACGGAACCCTCCGGCATGGAGGCATATGCCTCCATCATGTCCTCCAGCGTCCAGCTGTAGCGGTCGCCCACTACGCTTGCCCGCCCGATCAGGGTGAAAATCTCCATTCGCTCAAAGAGCATGTAAAGGCCGCCGTTTACTTCCGCGGCTTTCAGAGGCGCTTCCAGAACCGCCTCCCGCCCCAGATCCGGATCGTTTTCAATATAGGGCCACAGGTCCTCCAGGTATCCTCGCTGTGCCAGCTGCCGGTAGGGCATAAAGTATCCGTCCTCGGGACCTGTATCACTGCCCGGATGATGCACCTTAAAGTGCCCCGCTAAATCTTCCCCGGCTTTTCCATAACAGCGCAGCTCCATAATGTCCGGGACCTGCCCCAGCAGCAGTTCAACCTGGAGACGGTCCCTGCCGTTCTCGTCCGAGTAATCGTGAATCTCGATCTGCGCGTCCTCGTGTTTTTCGTTGAAGCGGGCTATGGATTTTTCCAGCGTATTGGTCACCGGATTCAGGGCGGCGTAAATCAGGACGTCCTTCTCCTCTTCCGGAACAGTCTGCTCTTCCCCGCAGGCGGAGAGCGCCAGGGCCGCCAGGAGGCCCAACAGCAGAAATGCCCATCTCTTTTTCCATTTCATCATCCCACGCCCCTTTCCTATACGGCAGCAGTTTATCGCATCAAAGCGAAAAAGTCAAGTAATATCTGTTTACAGCCGCCGCGCCGCAAGGTGATTTCTGTATGCCGCCTCCCTTTCCTTCACAAATTGTCCTTGGAATGTTTAAAATCTTTCCGCAGTTTCTTCATATTTCTGTCATAAATACCCTGTATCCTAACACCATCGAAAGCGAACGCCGATCGCGGACGCGGGAATGACAAATCACAAGGAGGAAATTCCTGATGTATAACAATGAACAGGACAAGAGCCAATACGAGTATCACTACAGCTACCAGCCCAGCGTCGACACCTATAAAGCCCCCGCTCCCATGGAGCTTAAACCCAGGGGCCGCGGCAAGAAGATCGTTGCCCTTGCGCTGTGCGGGGCGCTGCTGATCGGCGGAGCCTTCGGGGCAGGATGGTACCTGAATAACCACCGGACCGCCGCCGCTCCCTCCGTCCCCGCCGGCGACGTAAACGACACGGCGGCTCCCGGCGACGAGGGCCAGCTCTACGTCAGCGACCGGCCTGAGACGGAGATCGGCACCGTGGCCGTCACCGGCGGCGAGAAGCTGACCTTCGCCCAGGTCTACCAGGCCAACGTGGACAGCTGCGTCAGCATCAACACCCAGGCCATGGCCACCGTGGGCTACAACATCTTCGGCCAGCAGATCCAGAGGGAGGCGGCCAGCTCCGGCAGCGGCTTCATCCTCACCAGCGACGGCTACATCGCCACCAACTGCCATGTGGTCAGCAACGCCACCGCCGTGCAGGTGACGCTGAACAACGGCAAGAGCTACGCGGCGGAGGTCGTGGGCAGCGACTCGGACTACGACATCGCCGTGCTGAAGATCGATCCGGGCGAGGACACGCTGAAGCCCGTGGTGCTGGGCTCCTCCGTCGGACTGAACGTAGGCGAGGACGTGTCCACCATCGGCAACCCCCTGGGCGAGCTGACCTTCTCCATGAGCCGGGGCATGGTCTCCTGCCTGGACCGGGCCATCAACCTGGAGGGCACCCCCTTCAACATGATCCAGATTGACACCGCCATCAATCCCGGCAACTCCGGCGGTCCTCTCTTCAACGCTTACGGCGAGGTGGTGGGCATCGTCACCGCCAAGACCTCCTCCACCGGCAGCGGCACCGCCGCCGAGGGACTGGGCTTCGCCATCCCCATTGACGACGTGCGGGATCTCATCAAGGACATCATGGAAAACGGCAAGGTGACCAGCCGCGCCTATATGGGCGTGACCCGGGGCGACGCCGCCAATTATCCGGAGTGCGGCGTGCGCAGCGGCGCCTACCTGGTCAGCGTCGTGGAGGACGGCCCCGCCGACAAAGCCGGTCTGAAAGCCGGCGACGTCATCACCATGCTGGGCACCACCACCATCACCTCCGGCGAGGACCTGTCCACCGCCGTAAGCAGCAGCAAGGTCTACAAGGCCGGCGACACCACCACCGTTACCTACGTCCGCGAGGGCAAGGTCTACACCACCGAGCTGACCTTCGGCAGCACCCTGGAGATGCCGGAAACCACCGCCTCCCAGCCCGCTGATCCCCAGCAGCCGGACGGCTACGGCGATTCCTATGACTATGACTACGGCAATATGGAGGACTTCTTTGAGCAGTTCTTCGGCGGCAGTTACGGTTATGGCCGCCGCGCCGCGTAAAACCTGATTACGAGAGTTTCTCCCTTTCTTCTCTCTTTCCTAAAGGCAGCGCCCGGGATCGCTCAGATCCCGGGCGCTGTCGCGTGTTGGCAGACGGCTTACGGGGGTGTTCTTTTCTTTGTGAACAAAGAAAAGAACCAAAAGAAAAACTTTTTGCCTGCCCTACGGGCCATTTGTCC
Source organism: Oscillibacter sp. (assembly GCA_014799845.1). GTDB lineage: Bacteria > Bacillota > Clostridia > Oscillospirales > Oscillospiraceae > Pelethomonas. The sequence goes on from JAAVHF010000012.1 coordinate 36,601, forward strand.
GGGGTGCCTGCTCCTAACGATCTCTTTAGCTGACCTAGCGTGCCTGCAAGCGCGAAGCATTCGCTTCGCGCGGGTTATAGTGGTCTAAATTCGGCCGTACGGCTCACGCCGTACTGGGGGGCTCGTCTGAATCGCATTGGTTTCTGCGGAGGTGGCCATCAAGTTTGAACCAGCCATCTTTAGACGCGCCCCTCAGTACGGCGTAAGCCGTACGGTCGAATTTAGACCACAAAAATTGCGGGGGCGGAACAAAGTTCCGCCCCCTGTAGGCACTGTCATCAAGAATAAAGGTTTCAATAGGAGCATGCACCCAGGCAAAAGGCCCATCGGGCGAGTAAAAAGTGTTTCTTTTTGGTTCTTTTTCTTTATTCATAAAGAAAAAGAACATCCTCCGCGCCCCTTACAGAGGATTTTCGTCAATCCACCGGGAAATCTTCTCCCCGATCTCCCGGATGCACCCGGCCGCGTAGGGCAGCTTCATGCCCGCGCCCCGGACCAGGTCCTCGAAGGTGCGGGTGCCGCCCAGGTCTACAAAGGCAAGATACTTCTTCCACGCCTCCTCCCGGTTCTCCAGGGAGGCCAGCCAGAACTGGAACGCCATGGTCTGAGCCATACAGTAGTCGATATAATAGAAGGGACTCATATAGATATGCAGCTGGCGCTGCCAGCCCGCGCCCCGGCTGTAGAAGGGCAGGTCCTCAAAGTCCATCCAGGGGCGGTACTTCTTCTCCAGGTTCAGCCAGACCTCGTTGCGCTGGGCGGGGGTCAGCTCCGGCTGCTCGTACATGATGTGCTGGAACTCATCCACCATGCAGCCGTAGGGAATGAAGATCAGGCTGGATTCGCAGTGGCCGATCTCGTACTTGCGGGTGGCGGGGCCGAAGAATTTCCCGTGCCAGGGAGCGGTGAGGAACTCCATGGACATGGAGTGGGTCTCGCAGCCCTCCATGGTGGGGCTCATGAGGGAGGAAAGATAGTCCTTCCGGGCGGAACGGTAGAAAGCGAAGGCGTGGCCCGCCTCGTGGGTCAGCACGTCCACGTCCCCGGCGGTGCCGTTGAAGTTGGAGAAAATGAAGGGGGCCTTGTAGGCGGCAAAATCGGTGCAGTAGCCGCCGGGAGCCTTGCCCTCCTTGCTGAGCACGTCCAGAAGCTCGCCGTCGTAGAGGAAGTCAATGAATTCCTTCGTCTCCGGGCTGAGCTCGTGGTACATCTCCCGGCCCGCGGCCAGGATGTCGTCAGGGGTGCCCTGGGGATTGGCGTTGCCGTCGGGGAACATCAGGGCGTCGTCATAGAATTTCAGCTTGTCCACGCCGATGCGCTTTGCCTGGTCGGCCTTGACCTTGGCCACCAGGGGGACCATGTCCCTGGCGATCTGGTCCCGGAAGGCGGCGCACTCTTCGGGTCCCCAGCAGTTGCGGCCCAGACGGTCGTAGCCCAGGGGGATATAATTGGCATAGCCCATGGCCTTGCCCTGGGCGGTGCGGTTCTTCACCAGCTTGTCGTAGAGCTCGTCCAGTTCCTCACGGTGGGCGTCAAACCAGCGGCCGTTGGTCTCGCAGGCCGCCTTGCGGACCGCCCGGTCGGGGCTTTGCAGGAAGGGCCCCAGCTTGGGCAGGGGGAGCGTCTCGCCCTGCCACTCCACCACGGCGGAGGCATAGAGCTTCTGGTACTCGCTGGTCAGCCTGTTCTCCTCCTGCATCAGCTCCATGATCTCAGGCTTCATGCACCGCACGGAGATCTCCAGATTCCGGAAGAGGAGCTTCCCGAACCGCTCCTCCAGCTGGGGACGGAACTTCGACTCCAGCAGCGCCAGATTGACCTTCTGGTCCAGCTCCTGAATGGCAGGGCTGATCTGGTCGATATAGTCGCTTTCCTTCTCATAGAACTCGTCCCGGGTATCAATGGTGTGGCGGACGTAGGCGATGGAACAGGCGGTGTTCAGCTGCTTGCCCTGCTCCTCATAGGCCAGGTAGGCCTCGATCTGCTCCTCCGCCGTGGCGGCGGCGCGCAGCTTTTCCAGCACCTTGCCGGATTCTTCCCTGAATTTTTCCAGGTCGGGCCTGGTATAGGGCATTTCTGAAAATTTCATCGTTTTTCCTTTCTTTGCCGTAGTAGGATACCGGCTGCATGCCAGTTGAAGACATTGTAGCATAAAAATATGGAAAAAGGAACCCCCCGCGCGGGCAGTATACGGTAATTGAATGAGTAGATGAATGATGAACAAAGCGCCCGAAAAGCCTCCCTCATAGAGGGAGGCGGCACGGCAAAGCCGTGACGGAGGGAGTTTTCCCGCCGTTCCCCCAACATTATTCTTTTCTGAAAATAACGCTTGCATTTTGCGGACGGATACGGTATACTATAGCTACAGCGGAATCAGGAGAAAGACGTTTGCGGAAGGGAGAGAAAATCCGTAAACGCTTTTTTTGTATCCGGTCCCGCAAGATCGAAAAACGGAGAGGAGAAAAATTATGACAAAAGACAGTTTCCTGAAACGCTACGGCCTGCTGATCGGCACAGGTCTGGCGGTGGGCGCGGCGGCGGTGCTGCTGACGGCCCTGGGCAACCCGGCCAACATGGGCTTCTGCATCGCCTGCTTCCTGCGGGACATCGCGGGCGCGCTGAACTTCCAGCGGGCGGGCTTTGACGCCGAGGTGGGCACGGGCATCGTCCAGTACATACGCCCGGAGATCATCGGCCTGGTGCTGGGCTCCACCGCCATCGCCTTCGCGAAGAAGGAATTCCGGCCCAAGGGCGGTTCTTCCCCCATGCTGCGGTTTGTCATCGCCGTGTTCGTGATGATCGGCGCCCTGGTGTTCCTGGGCTGCCCCCTGCGCATGGTCATCCGCATCGGCGGCGGCGACGGCAACGCCATCGTCGGTCTGGTGGGCTTCGTCATCGGCATCCTCATCGGCATCCAGTTTTTGACCCGGGGCTTCAGCCTCCGGCGGGCCCATCCCCAGTCCATGGCGGAAGGGCTGGCCTTCCCGGCGCTGATGGTTGGCCTGCTGGCCCTGCTGCTGCTCCGGCCCAGCTTCATCTTCTTCAGCAAGAGCGGCCCCGGCTCCATGGCGGCTCCCGTGCTGGCGGCGCTGCTGGTAGCGGTCATCATCGGCATCCTGGCCCAGCGGTCCCGCCTGTGCATGGTGGGCGGCATCCGTGACGCGGTGCTGTTCCGTGACTTCCGGCTGATTTCCGCCTTTATCGCCATCATCCTGGCGGTGCTCATCGGCAATCTGGCCATGGGCAGGTTCAATTTCGGCTTTGCCGAGCAGCCCGTCGCCCACAGCGAGTGGCTGTGGAACCTGCTGGGCATGGTGCTGGTAGGCTGGGGCTCGGTGCTGCTGGGCGGATGCCCCCTGCGGCAGCTGATCCTGGCGGGCGAGGGCAACACCGATTCCGCCGTCACCGTCACCGGCTTCATCGTGGGCGCGGCCATCTCCCACAACTTCGGACTGGCCTCCTCCGCCGCCGGCATCGGCGCGGGCCCGGTTGCCGTCACGGTTGTCATTGGCTTTATCGTCCTGGCGGTTGTTTCCGTCATGAATATGCAGAAATTGGAGGGTTGAGTCCTGGGCGGACGGCCAACACGCTCTGTACTGCGGCAGGCGGCGAACCCTGCCGCACGGCAGCAAAAATATTTCAATGATAGGAGACACAAGAAATGGTAGACGCAAGAGGATATTCCTGCCCCACGCCTGTGATCATGGTGCAGAAGGCCGTGAAGAACGGCTCCCCCAAAAAGCTGGAGGTCCTGGTGGACAACCAGTGCTCGGTGGAAAATGTGACCCGCTTCGCCCGGAACGCGGGGTATGAGGTCAAGGTCTCCGACCTTGACGGGGATTTCAAGCTGGATCTGAAAAAATAATGGCACAGTTTGTTGCTACGTTCCACACCCATCTGGCGGCTCTGCGGAGCTGCCGGGCGGTACAGAAGGCGGGGGACGCGGGGGCCAGGATGGCCCCCGTGCCCCGGTCCCTCAGCTCCTCCTGCGGGACGTGCCTCTTTTATCAGGGGGAGGACCCCCTGGTCCCCCTGATGGACCGTGACCTGGAGGCAGTCTATCGCACAGAGGGGAAGGGGTATGTACTCGTACATGAAGCCGCCGAATAGATTTATTCTATTCGATAGCCCGGGGGCTCCCCGCCCCCGGACCCCGGGCCTACTTTTGTCCCGCGACAAAAGTAGGCAAAAACGCGCTTAAACCTTGCGGTTTAAGAATCCCTTATATTTTACGGGGGTTAGTCACCATTGGGCGGTAATTTGATACATTGGGTGCCACTGAGTTGGAGGTTGTCCTTCTGGGGGCTTGGCGCTTGAAGAACTCCGCCTGCCGGCCTGCTAAAGAGAGACTGCCCCGTGGGGCGGCCATAGGCCGCCTTAGGGCTGGGGCCGCCTTTGGCGGCCTAACGCCTGCAAGGGGGACCGTCTGCCGCAACTGCTCCGGGAGGACCCAAAGCGGTGCGGTAGGGGCTGCCGAATACATCCTTGGATAGACGCTTCGCCCCATACACGGGAGGCGGTCCTGTAGACCGGGCAGATTGCAGGACAAGCGCAAAACAAATAGCCCCCGTAATGGAGCGTCACCCAAGGGGTGACGCNCTNAGGGATTCTTAAACCGTAGGTTTAAGNGNNTTTTTGCCNACTTTTNNNNCNNANNAAAAGTNGGCGCAGGGNCCGGGGGCGCGCAGCCCCCGGGGCNGCNAATAGAAACCATAAAAAAAGGACGCGCCGCNGGGCGCGTCCTTTTTCAGGGGTTCGGGTCCTCTTCCCNNCTCTCTTCAGNGTCATACAAAAAAGGATAAACAGGNCCCATATAGCCTCCCATGGCCCCCATGGCCCCGCCCAGNAGGAAAAGCCGCCGGTTCCGCTCCTCCTCGCGCTGGATATTNTCTCCCTTNGGCGCTTCCTCCTCNGGCAGATAAGGCGTACCAANATCAATNGACATCNTTCCTCACCTCGCCTATAGCTTGTCCGCCNGCCGCCTTTTTTATGGGCGGAAATGATTTCTTCCGTATATCTGCCCTCCNGCGGCAGATACTACGGACAGAGATCTTTTGCAAGGAGAGATNCCATGGAAATTTCAAAACAGGAATATCAAAAGTATGTCCAGGACCGGGCGGAAAGCTCGCCNATCGTGAAAAACTGCGCCCTCGCCTTCGTATTCGGCGGCGGCATCTGNGTGCTGGGNCAGGCCGTCATGGACGGCTGGACGGCCATGGGCCTGGAAAAAACCGACGCCGGGACGGCNACCTCCATCTGTCTGGTNTTCCTCTCGGTGCTGCTGACNGGCCTGAACCTCTACAACAAGCTGGGCCGCTACGGCGGCGCGGGAACCCTGGTGCCCATCACCGGCTTCGCCAACGCGGTGGCCTCCCCCGCCATCGACTTCAAAAGCGAGGGCCTCATTACCGGCATGGCGGCGAAAATGTTCACCGTGGCCGGNCCNGTGATCGTGTTCGGCGTGACCGCCAGNATTATCTACGGGGTTATNNTGATGCTGCTNTAGGGACGCGNAAGCCGCCTGCNTNNNGCGGGCGGCTTTTCTTCATTGACGGAATNCGACAAATATGGTATTCTTTTCCATGAAAAAANCACTGTGANAGGGAAACGCCATGATTCTTGCNGCCTGCATCGACGACCGGGGCGGGATGCTCTTCAACCGCCGCCGCCAGAGCCAGGACCGCCTNCTGCGGCNGGACCTCCTNCGGGAGGCCGCGGGCCGTCCGGTCTGGATGAACGCNTANTCCCGCAAGCAATTNGACCCCGCGCCGGAAAATATCCGTGCNTCGGANGACTTCGCGGCCCGGGCCGGAGNGGGAGAANTCTGCTTTTTNGAGGACGCGGANCCCGCGCCCTGGCTGGAAAAGGCGGAGGCGGTCATCCTCTACCACTGGAACCGCCGNTACCCNGCCGACCGGTATTTCCCCNTGCCCCTGGAGGGCAGGACGCTGGAACGCCGGGAGGANTTCGCCGGGTCCAGCCANGAGCGGATCACAAAGGAGGTCTGGGTATGACAAAAGCAATCAGACNGAGCGNACTGGCGCTGCTGCTGGCCCTGTGCTGNCTGCTGACGGGNTGNGAGACNTNCCANCANNNCNNTTCCGNNACCGNTNTCTNTCTGGACAGCATCCCGCCCTATTCCGGAGAGCCNTACATAGNCATCAACGACAACGTGCCCNNNTTCCTCCCCGGGGAGATGACCACCGATTCCTACGAGNTCTACAGCCCCCTGGACNNNCTGGGACGCTGCGGCGNGGCCACCGCCTGCGTGGGNGTGGACCTGATGCCCACGGAGGCCCGGGGNTCCATCGGCCAGGTGAAGCCCACCGGCTGGCAGACGGTGAAATACGACTGCGTGGACGGCAAGTATCTCTACAACCGCTGCCACCTCATCGGCTACCAGCTCTCCGGCGAGAACGCCAACAAGCAGAACCTCATCACCGGCACCCGGTACCTGAACGTGGACGGGATGCTGCCNTTTGAGAACATGGTGGCGGACTANGTGAAGGAAACGGANAANCATGTGCTCTACCGCGTGACGCCCGTCTACGAGGAGGACAACCTGGTTGCCAGCGGCGTGGTGATGGAGGCCANNAGCGTGGAGGACGACGGGGAGNGCGTCAGCTTCNACGTCTACGTCTACAACGTCCAGCCCGGGGTGGAGATCGACTACGCCACCGGNGNNAGCTGGCTGGNGGNCGGGNNGCNGTCCGCCNCGGNAACGCCGGAGGNGGCCTACATCCTCAACACCAATTCCANGAAGTTCCANCTGCCCGACTGTTCCGGCGNGTCCGGCATGAAGGCGGANAACCGCCAGGAGAGCACCGCCTCCCGCGCCGAGCTGATTTCCCAGGGCTACGANCCCTGCGGCATCTGNAAACCGTGACCATNNNCCGGGGGCTTTTGCCCCCGGGGTTCTTTTTTNCNGNGGATGCCTCTTGACAAGGNNNGTACTGTGTGGTACGATNTACCTNTCCGGAGGTGAGGTANATTGGATCTCAACGAGTGGCGCTCCCAGCTGAAGCGGGGAACGCTGGAATTTTCCATTCTGCTGATGATCNAAAAGGGCGAATGCTACGGCTANGAGATCATCAGCCGCCTGGAGAAAAATCCCATTCTGGCNGCNAAGGAGAGCACCATCTATCCCCTGCTGCGGCGGCTGCTGAAGGAGGGGGCGCTGACCTCCGTCTGGCGGGAATCGGCNCAGGGCCTGCCGCCCCGGAAATACTACGCCCTCACGGACCAGGGACGGCAGTACCTGGCCGCNATGGNGGGAGAATGGGAGAACCTTTTGTCAGCCATCAGTGAAATCAAGGAGGAATGACCGGTGGACCGCGTGTTGGAAAACTATCTGGAGCAGATCGACAGGCATCTGCGCCCNATGCCCGCCTCCGAGCGGGTGGACATCGTGAAGGAAATCAAGAGCGAGCTGCTGGANCTGGANGCCCGGGGGCTTACGCCGGAGGAGATCACCGGGCGGCTNGGCGGNACGAAGGANCTGGCGGCGGCNTANCTGGGGGACGNCATCGCGAAAAATCCGCGATTCAGCTGGCGGCNGCTGGGGAGCGTGGCGGCGTTTTACAGCCTGGCGGGGCTGGGCGGNATATTCGTGCTGCCGGTGACCAGCCTGCTGGCGCTGGGNCTNCTGCTGGGCGGNGCGCTGGCCCCGGTGNNGGGNCTGNTGAAATTNCTGGGGTCNCTCNTNGGCNTCGATATGCCGTGGATCATGTTCCAGTTCGGCAGCTGGACCGCNCCGCCCGGATTGGCNTTCCTGCTGTCCATCGTNACCGGNGCGCTGCTGCTGGCGGCGGGCCTGGGGANNGTGGCGGGTCACCGTGGGTTTCGTCANNATGATCGGAAACNGGAGAAGAAANCTGGCNTNAAAAAANCGCCGGAGGTTGCACAAAAANNGGCAACTTCCGGCGGTTTTTCNTNTATAAGCGAATCCATCTTTCAGGAGGCGCTTATGAGCGNAAAAAAGGAATACGTAAAGCTGTGGCTGAGCTATGAGACCTATTTTCAGTCCTACACCCCCGAGCAGGTCGGGAATCTGGTGCTGGCGATGCTGGCCTACAAGGANGNCGGNAAAGAGCCGGAATTCTANGGNNCCGAGCGGTTTATCTGGCCCGCNNTCNNGCGGGANATCNACGANGCCCNGCGANGCNCAGGACGCCGCCGCCCAGCAGGCCCGGGAGAACGGCAAAAAGGGCGGACGGCCTAAAAAGACGCCCGAAGCCATCCCCTCTGAGAACCCGCCCGGTTTTTCGGAAACCCGGGAAACCACATGGACAAAGGACATAGACATAGACAAAGGCAATAGTCATAGGCAAGGACAGGAACAGGGACAGCGTCAAACGCCCGCGTGGGCGCGGGAAAAAATGGCTGCCGCCGACCGGCTCGTGAAGCAGCTGCTGATGGAGGCGAGGGAGGAAGCGAGGGCGGAAGAGGCGGAGAAGGAATACGACCTGCCGCCTACGACGGCCATTTCTCTGCCATAGTCCGGCACAGGAGCTGCGGGTCAAAGTCCTGCCCCCCCGGATGATAGCTGATATAGGCCACATAAGGCCCCTTGACCGCCACCACCTCAAAGAGATTGGCCCAGGCCGCGTCTACCGCGTCCGATTCTACAGGGGCGAAGTTCCTCCCGCCGTCGCCGAAGGCGGCGGATTTCATCAGCGCGTCCGCCAGGGTGTACGCCATGCGCCCGTCCCGCAGGCGGTACACGTCCTGGTACATCTGGGGATTTTCACCGCCGGGGGTTTTCATGTACTCCCGCGCGTCCCAGTAGTCCGCCAGGAGGGAGCGGGTGTGGGTCACGCCGCTGTCCTTGTTCATGAAGGAAGTACGCTCCCCCTCCCAGCCCAGGCCGCCCAGGAGCAGATAGGGGTCCTCCGTCTCCTCCGGCAGGTCCGTGGAGCGGGTACCGATCAGCTGCGCCGCCGTCAGCAGGAGGCAGAATACCGCCAGAGCTGTCAGCGCGCGGGTGATGATCTTGTGCGCAATATGCCGCTTCTCCGGATCGTGGTCCAGGGGCACGCCCTTTTTCAGGCGGCGGTAGGTCCGGGTGATGACGCAGGCATCCCGGACGGCCCTGTACATGCCCAGGAGCAGCAGGAATCCTCCGCAGAGGAACAGGGGCGGTATCTGCACGAACTGGACCAGCCACTCCCCCATGACCCTGTTCATGCCGCCCAGGCTGGCTCTGACCGATATGTTCAGCGCCAGCACCAGCGCCCACAGGAGCACGGCGGGAATCCAGCCCCACACGGCCCCCCGCTTCATATGCCGGAGGGTTTCGGCCTGCTGGGCGGGGTCGGCGTAGAACTCCGGCGCGCCGCTGCCCGCCGGGGCGCGGAAGATATGCAGGACCCAGCGGTCCGTCACGTACTCCCAGCCGCAGTCCTCGAAGACGGCCAGCTGCTCCTCCGGCAATACGGACTGGTCCAGAAAACCGGGGGAAAAGACCTCGATGCGGTAGCGGGCGTTGCTGGGCTCCACGGGGGTAAAGCGGCTGAAATACGCGCCCCGCTTCACCAGCCGCCAGCCCCTGGCCTCCATGTCGCCATAGAACTTCTCATTTTCTCCCAGCTCGTAGTCGCCGGGGTGCAGCTTGTATTTCCGGTTCATTCCTCCACCTCCAACAGCTTCCCGTCCGCCACCAGACGCTTGAGACGGCCGTATTCCGCGAGCAGGGCGGTGCGCCCCGCCTCGGTGATGGCGTAGTTCTTCCGGCGGCCCTCCTCGCCGGCGAGGGTGATGAGGCCCTCTCTGTTCATGCGGCTGAGCACGCCGTAAAGGGTGCCGGGACCCATCTCCAGCCGTCCGGCGGACAGCTCTTTGATGCGCCGCATCATGCCGTAGCCATGGCCGGGCTTCAGCAGGGCCAGCAGGATGTAATACGCGGCTTCCGTCATAGGGCTTTGTTCGGACATGGCGCGGCCTCCCCTCTATTATGCGTCCCGATATATCGGGATACATAATAGCACGGTACAGGGCCGCTGTCAAGCCGCGCAGGCGGAGACGCGGCGGCATTCCGCAGAAAAATCCGCGCGAGCGCTTCCCCCTTGCCCGAAAATATGGTATACTGGCAGAAAACGAAAGCAAACGGGGAACATTCATGAGAAAATTGGTGATCGGCATACTGGCCCACGTGGACGCGGGGAAAACCACCCTGTCCGAGGCCGTACTGTATAAAACCGGGGCCATCCGCTCTCTGGGGCGGGTGGACCACCGGGACGCTTTTCTGGACACCGAGGAGCTGGAGCGGGAGCGGGGCATTACCATCTTTTCCAAGCAGGCGGTGTTTCAGCTGGGGGAGATAGAGGTCACGCTGCTGGACACCCCCGGCCACGTGGACTTCTCCGCCGAGATGGAGCGGGCCTTGCAGGTACTGGACTGCGCGGTGCTGGTGGTCAGCGGCTCCGATGGGGTCCAGGCCCACACCCTGACCCTCTGGCGGCTGCTGGAGAAGCACAAGCTGCCCGTCTTCCTGTTCGTCAACAAGATGGACCTGGCGGGAACGGACCGTGACGCGCTGCTGGCGGCCCTGAAGGCGCGGCTGGGGGATGGCTTTGTGGACTTCGGCGCGGCCGGCTTCCAGGAGGAGGCCGCCACCGCCAGCGAGGAGGCGCTGTCGGAGTATCTGGACACGGAGACGCTGTCGGAGGAGACCCTGGGGCGGCTCGTCCGGGACCGGGCGGTATTCCCCTGCTGGTTCGGCTCGGCGCTGAAGCTGGACGGCGTGGACGAATTTCTGGCGGGGCTGGCGAAGTACGCGCCCAGGCCGGACTACCCCGCCCAATTCGGGGCGAAGGTTTACAAAATAGGCCGGGACGGGCAGGGAGCGCGGCTGACCTGGATGAAGATCACCGGGGGGAGTCTGCGGGTGAAGGCCCTTCTCTCCGGCACGGACGGCCAGGGGGAAGGCTGGGAGGAAAAGGCGGAACAGATCCGCGTTTACTCCGGGGCCAGATTCCGGGCTCTGGACGGGGCGGAGGCCGGAACGGTCTGCGCCGTCACGGGACTGACAAAGACTTACCCCGGCCAGGGGCTGGGCGCGGAGGCCGCCTCCGCGCCGCCGGAGCTGGAGCCGGTGCTGAATTACCAGCTGCTCCTTCCGGAGGGCACCGACCCCCACACGGCGCTGGACAGGCTGCGCCTGCTGGCGGAGGAAGACCCCATGCTGCATATCCTGTGGAACGAGCGCTTACAGCAGATCCACGTCCGGCTCATGGGCCAGGTGCAGCTGGAGGTGCTGCGGCGGCTCATCGCCCAGCGGTTCGGCATGGAGGCGGATTTCGGGCGGGGCGGCATCATCTACAGGGAGACGATCGCCGCCCCCGCGGAGGGCGTGGGGCACTACGAGCCCCTGCGGCACTACGCGGAGGTCCATCTGCTGCTGGAGCCCCTGCCAAGGGGCAGCGGGCTGCGCTTCGCCACGGCATGCAGCGAGGACCGGCTGGACCGCAATTGGCAGCGGCTGGTCCTGACCCATCTGGCGGAAAAGGCCCATCTGGGGGTCCTCACCGGGTCCCCCATTACGGATATGCGCCTGACCCTGACGGCGGGCCGGGCCCACCTCAAGCACACCGAGGGCGGCGACTTCCGGCAGGCCACCTACCGGGCGGTGCGCCAGGGACTGATGAGCGCCCAGAGCGTGCTGCTGGAGCCCTGGTACGACTTCCGGCTGGAGCTGCCCGCCGGGAACCTGGGCCGGGCCATGACCGACGTCCAGCAGATGGGCGGGCGGTTCGATCCCCCGGAGACCCTGGGAGACACCGCCCTGCTCACCGGCAGCGCCCCGGTGTCCGAGCTGGGGGAGTACTGGCAGACCGTGGCGGCCTACACCAAGGGCCAGGGGCGGCTGAGCTGCACCCTGGGGGGCTACGAGGTGTGCCACAACGCGGACGAGGTCATCGAAGCGCTGGCCTACGACCCGGAGGCGGATCTGGACAACTCCCCGGACTCCATCTTCTGCGCCCACGGGGCGGGATTCCCGGTGAAGTGGGACCAGGTCCCCGCCTTCGCCCATCTGGAGACCGATGTGGACCTGGGCGGCGAAGAAGAGGAGGAGGAGCCGGAGAGCGCGCCCCGGACGTCCGCCAATCCCCGCCCCGCGGTCCCCTATCCCTCCTCCCAGGCGGAGGAGAAGTCCCTGCAGGCCATTTTCGAGCGCACCTACGGCCAGGTGAAGCGGAAGGGGCCGGACCCCGGCGAGGCCTTCCGTCCCGCGCCCAAGCCGCCGCCCACGCTGACCAAGCGGACCGTCCCCACCCGCTCGGCGGGGCGGGAATACCTGCTGGTGGACGGGTACAACATCATCTTCGCCTGGGACGAGCTGAAAAAGCTGGCAAAGGACAGCCTGGAGGGGGCGCGGCACCTGCTGATGGACCTGCTGTGCAACTACCAGGGGTATCAGAAATGCGTGGTGATCCTGGTGTTTGACGCCTACAGGGTGAAGGGCAATCCCGGCTCGGTGGAGCACTACCGCAACATCCACGTGGTCTACACCAAGGAGGCGGAGACCGCCGACGCCTACATCGAGCGGACCACCTATGAGATCGCCCGGGCCAATCCGGACCGCCGGGTCCGGGTGGCCACGTCGGACAACCTGGAGCAGCTGATCATTCTGGGCCACGGGGCCATCCGGGTCTCCGCCCGGGAGTTCCACGAGGAGGTGGAGGCCGCCGAGGGACGCATCTCGGAGATCATCGAGCGCAACAACCTCCGGGGACGCTCCTTCCGCCAGCTGCGCCACCAGCTGAAGGAGACGAAATGAAGAAGTTAGAGGATCTTCCGGCGTTCCGGGCCCGTACCGCCGGATTCACCTCGGACAGCCTGCCCCACGGCGGCGGCCTGGAGACCAGCGCCAATCTGCCGCTGAAGGTCGGGCCCGACGGGAAAATGAGGCCCTTTATGGGGAATACCGTTGTATTTCCCCTCCCGGAAGAGGTCAAGCGGGAAATGGGCCGGATGCAGGAGCGGCTGTACCGGACCTGCGCCCCGGCGCTGGCGGAGCCGCTGGCGGCGTCGTCCTTCCATATGACGCTCCACGATCTGCTCAGCGGAACGCCCGACCGGGCGCTGCGAGGCCGGATGGATGATATGCGTGACGCGGCGCTGGAGCGCGTCCGGCAGATCGCGCGGACGGGCGAAACGGTCCGCCTCCACACAACGGCGCTGTTCAATATGGTCAATACCAGCATGGTCCTGGGGCTCGCGCCGGCTGACGAAGAAAGCTGCGGGAGGCTGATGGCCTATTATGAGACGCTCCAGGAGGCCGTCCGTCTGAACTACCCCCTTACGCCCCATGTGACCCTGGCCTATTTCCGGCCCGGCGTCATCGCGGCGGAGTGGGTGGAAAAACTGCGCTGCGCGGTCGATGAAACCGGACGGCGGGAGAAGATTTTCATGGAGCTCCCCGCAAAAACCCTGGAATATCAACGGTTTTCGGATATGAACCATTATTGGCGGGATATGTAAAGCTTTTTTCTGAAAGAGGTGTTCTCATTGAAGAAATTCCTTCATTTTATTCTAGCGGCCCTCTGCCTGCTGCTGACCCTCACAGCCTGCCAGACCTCCCTGGACTCTGACTCCATCCCGGAGGAACCTACAGTCACCGAACCAGAGGAAACCCCGGAACCCGAACCAGAACTGGGTTCTGCCCTGTCCCAGCGGGACCGGGACTGGATCGAGGATATCGAGTACCTGCGGACGGAGTACAGGGCAATGCATCTGGACCCGTTCTATCTTGTCTCGGAAGCGGAGTTTGACTGGAAGGTCGATCAGCTGATCTCGAAGGTGGGCCAGCTGTCTGACTGGGACATATATTTTGAGATCACAGCGCTGATAGCCGGGATGGGCGATCTCCATACCTCGGTCACCCCACCCGCCAGCTTGTATGACCGACAGTTCCCAATCGGCGTCCAATATTTTGGAGATAATAAATTGTATTTAACTACTTACCTGAAGGGCTATGAGCAGTTCGCGCCTTACCTGCTTCATGAGATCGTGGCCGTGAACGGCATAGATATCACCTACCTCGAACAGAAAGCGGCGTCTCTTTTTAACCCGTTTAACCACTGGTCTGTCAAAGAGGGCTTTTCGTATATCTTTCTCCCGGCGTTTTTTGACTGGGCGGGCTGTGATTACAAAGAGGGCTATACCATCGAGTTCCTGAATGACAACCGGGAAGTCGAATCCATTGAGCTCCCTGTGATAACCAGTGAGGATGTGGTGAGCGGGACTCGTATCCGCCATGAAAACTGGGATGCCCTCTTTTCCCAAAAAGGCAAGAACTGGGTAGAATACTATGACGGGGAAAACGGGGGATACATCTATGTGTCCCTAGCCGAACTGCCGTTCAGTTCACCGAGCTCCTTGCGGCTGCTGGCAATAGAAGTAAATAAGCGGCGGGAAGCCCATCCGGAGTGCGGGAAGCTGGTCGTTGACCTTCGGCTCTGCCCCGGCGGAGATGGATCGGACCTCGTGGCATTCGAGGAAAATATCGAGATGCTGCGCATGGAGCAGGTCTATGTCCTCACCAGCGGCTGCTCGGCATCTGCCGCCACAGTAACGATGGCCTTTTTCAAACAGGAACTGGGCGGGGTGCTTGTCGGCGAGCCTGCAGGGCAGTTTCCTTACATGTTCCACTTGTCCAGCTCTTCGCTGGAACCTGCTGTACTTCCCCACTCGCAGATCATAGTCACTATCTCCGATCACTGGTTCGATCCGGAAGAGGTTACTGACTGGGCCCCCGTCATTGAGGCGTACTACGGCGAGGACGGCAAGCTCTACCCATGGGAGAATACCATCCTCCCGGACGTGTATGTCTACCAGGACATTGAGGACATCCGCCAGGGGAAGGACAGTGTGCTTGAGTGGGTATTGGCGCAATCGTTGAACTCCTTGTAATGGAGCTGAATTTTTGTTGGACTCAAACCAGAGGGCAGGCCCCTCTCAAGCGATTTCTCCCAGTTCACAGTACGGTAATTGAATGAGTAAACCTTCTATGAACAGGCTGCCTCCAGCAGTGATCAAGGCTCCCTCTTTGAGGGAGGCTTTTCGGGCGCTTTGTTCACAATTTGTTCACTCATTCAAATGCCGTGCAGTTCACAGAAAATTCACTTGACAACGGAAGCGTTCTATAGTATAGTCCCAAATAGGATTTAATCCCATTAAGGAGAACCCCTATGGCGGACAGAAACACCGTACAAAAGGAGATCATCCACCATGCTCTCTGCGAAATGAGAAACCACCCCACCGCCGCGATGGTCTATGATTACGTCCACCTGAGCCACCCAACCATCAGCCGTTCCACGGTGTACCGGGTGCTCTCCCGGATGGCGGAGGAGGGAAAGGTTCTGCGCCTCGACCTGGCCGGCGGCGACAGCCGCTATGACGGCGAGACGCTGCCCCACAGCCATGTCCGGTGCCGGGTCTGCGGCGCGGTGGCGGACCTTCCCGCCGTCGAGGTGGGACGGCCGGCCCGGGACGGCGGCTTCCTGCTGGAGGACTGCGCGGTGGTGTACCGGGGCGTGTGCCCCGGCTGCCGGAGGGCGGAAGAAAATTTATGTTAGCTACGCCGGAAGGCGTCTATAAAATCATTCAGGATTATTATTTGAAAAGGAGATTTTTACTATGAAGAAGTGGGTTTGCCCTGTTTGCGGTTACGTTCATGAGGGTGAGACTGCCCCCGAGAAGTGCCCCCAGTGCGGCGTTGCCGGTTCCAAGTTCACCGAGCAGAAGGGCGAGATGACCTGGGCTGCCGAGCATGTCGTGGGCGTGGCCAAGGGCGTTGATGAGAAGATCCTTGAGGGTCTGCGCGCCAACTTCACCGGCGAGTGCACCGAGGTCGGCATGTACTTGGCTATGGCCCGCGTGGCCCATCGCGAGGGCTATCCCGAGATCGGCCTGTACTGGGAGAAGGCCGCTTACGAAGAGGCCGAGCACGCCGCCAAGTTCGCCGAGCTGCTGGGCGAGGTCGTCACCGACTCCACCAAGAAGAACCTGGAGATGCGCGTCGAGGCCGAGAACGGCGCTACCGCCGGCAAGATGGAGATCGCCAAGATGGCAAAGGAGCAGGGTCTGGACGCCATTCACGATACCGTTCACGAGATGGCCCGCGACGAGGCCCGTCACGGCAAGGCTTTCAAGGGCCTGCTGGAGCGTTACTTCGGCTAAGGGACAGGAGAACGGACGATGAAGATTCGCATTAACAAGGACATCGTTGAGATTACTCCCGAGCACGCCGCGGAAAAAGCCGAGCTGGAAGCCCTCTGGATCAAGATGGGCAACTGCACCGGCGGCAACAAGAATCTGGTTCCCCTGGGCGTGTACGTCCCCAGCGAGAACAAGACCGCTACCTTCCGCATCGAGGGCCTGACCGAGGAAGAGGCCAACAAGGTCCCCGAGATCCGCGCCCCCTATGACACGGACGTGTACTGCGTCACCTGCAACAAGACCCAGCATGTCAAGGCCGGCGAGCCCATCCCCTTCTGCTGCGGCAAGCTGATGGAGATCCTGGACTAAAGCGCGGCTGCGTTTTATATGAAAACGAGGGAACAGGTCCGACCTGTTCCCTCGTTTTTCAGACTGCCCAAAAGGCCCTCCGCAGGAATTTGCCGCCTTTATGATGGTTTATCAAGAAAAAGCCTCATATAAATCTCCCTGTTACGCGCTCCGCGAATCTTGATTTTATCTGCCATTGTGTTTCCCTCTTTATAACTTTGAATGCGATCATCAAGATATTAACACAATACGTCATTCCGCTTTTCGACAAATTATGATATTATATTTTATAATTATCTTTAGTTCAGTACGAGAAAAGGCGGGCCTATGTTCAAATTATTTGCAGAAAACTGGTGAAATCTTGTGGGAGGTTAACAATGGCAACTGCGGAAATCAAGCGGAGCATCCCTGTTTTTGTGTCGTCTACTTATAAGGATTTGATTCCATATCGAGACGCTGCCCAGCGGGTGTTAAACCGATTGGGACAAACCATCAGGGGGATGGAATACTTCGGTGCAGATTCCAGAAAACCTCTGGATGTCTGCCTATCTGAGGTTCGTGCAAGCAAAGTCTATATTGGTATCATTGGAATGCAGTACGGCTCCATGAATGAGCAATTAAATAAATCGTATACCCAACTGGAATATGAGGAAGCTATCAGATGTAATATCCCAACTTTAATTTACTTGATGAATGTAGACGCATGCCCGGTTTTGCCCAAATTTGTAGATATCGGCGAAAAAGGCATGGCCCTGGAAGCATTCAAGTCGCTCTTAAAAGAGAGGCATACAGTGAGTTTTTTCACATCGCCAGAAGACTTTTCAGCTAAATTGGTACAAGATCTTACTAGTTTGCTAAGTGAACAAGGGCATGGCGCGGAGGCCAAATTGGTCGAACAGGATATTCGGTCTGAATTTGAAGAGACGTTTAAGAAATTTTTATTCCGACCTGCAAAGTACCATGGACAGGAGGGCGTGCTGAAGATCAGGGTTGGCAATAAAGGGAAGAAGTGCGGAGAGTTGCATCCACGGTTGATAAAAAGTCTTGGCTTGACTCCGGGAGATACAGTAGCTGTTGAAGTCTGTGTACTGGATCATAAAACAAATGAGCCTATCGGGGAAATAAAAATCTACGGAGACCGTGAGTGTGGGGATTGGATCGCGGATGTACCTGCCGGCACAGTCGTAAGCATTAAGGCGCGATTAAACTTTACTGTACATATCTGGTTTAAGGAATATGAAGGTAACTCTATGCAAATGGAGACAGTATACAATAGTCTCATCCTGCTCGCCGTCCCGCATGGTGGATAGATAGTTGCGGACGTGGATGACGCTATTTGGGGTTAGGAAAAAACGCATCAGTTGTCGTAGGGCAATGTGATTTATTCTATATGGGGCAAAGTAAATTATCCACCCGGCCGCCAGGCCGGACGCCCCTACTCCATGGTGATCCCGCGCAAAATGTTCCTGGAATATAGTGTTTAGCAGGGAAAGGATAGTTCGAAGAACAAAAAGTGACCCCGCATCGTTGGATGCAGGGTCACTTTTTTCTATGGTGCAGGCCAGTGTTTAATGCCCATGACAGGATAAATCACATTGCCCTGCGACATAGTATCCTTGACCTTGCTTTCTTATTATAGCTGACATCCATCTGCATTGCAAGCCTAATCTGGAGGGAGATTATTTCTTCTGCAAATACTCCTCAACTGTCAGCATATGATCCTCATACAGGCCGCACCCCAGCAAAGATGCGGAGGCCAGACGAATGGGGAATGCATATTCGTTCTCCTTGATCCCTTGCAGGATCTGCTTCAGGACTCCAGAGTCCGGGTCATGCTCAGCAAAGGCAAAAATGACCTCCGGTGCGCTGCAATCGACGTTGAGCTGAAACTGCTTTTCCTGTAAACCGCCAACCAGTCCCAACTCGCATTTCTGCCGGAATACCTCGGCCATATCCAGCGTGAATTCTTGGAGCTTGGCGGTATCGCTGACAAAGGTATTGAAGTCCCGAAGGTGCTTTTCGATCCCTGCTTCCCCGCCTAACGAACCGTCGCCATATTTCAGTTCAATCAGGGCCAGCGAGGGTTTGCTGGTATCTTTCCGTACATATCCCCTGGAGAGCCATTTGAACGCCACCATATCAAAGCGCGCACCCAACTCACCCGTTTCCGCATATTCCATATCCGCGATATAGTAGTCGGTAGAACCGGAAATTTTCTCGCTGCTGTTGTTGACCCGGGCCATCAACTGCTGAAATTCCCGCTCATACCTGGGGTGGATGTGGAACCATTCATCCATTCTGCTCTTGTACTGGGGAATCAACCCCGGTGCCTCCTGCACGGAGGGATTCGCTGGGAGGAGGTTGCTGTCCACACAATACTTGGTATCAAATTTTATCTCGTAATCCGTTTTCTTTTCCGTGATACGGAACAGGCTCCCGCCCCGGTAATAGATGTTGATAAATGTCCCCCGCAGCTCCAGGCACAGCGTATCGTCCTTCTGCACGGCCACCAGGAACGGGTGAAGGACGCCCGTCTTTAACGCGTCCATCATTTTATTGCTGAGAGCTCTCTTTTTCATGATTTCGGGTCTCCTTTTTGAAAATTTAAGGAAGGTCTGATTAAATCAACGTGTCCGGAATGGCGAGAAAATTTTTCGCCCTGCGAGGCAAAAAATCGCGGGAATACTGGATGTATTTCAAGATTTTTTAACGAAGCGGGACGGAAAATTTTCCGTCAAGACGGGCGCGGGGATTTATTCAGAGCTTCCTTAATATGGAACGAGTTAGATCGTTATCCTGATACAGCTGAAGGATATCCGTAACCGTGTGGATATCACAGCTTGTCCACAGATATTTCAGTGCAAAAATAAGCTGTTGAGCCAGCTTCTCGCAATAAGAACTGTTCGCGCTGACGTACCATGGGACAAGGCGGAGTGCGGAATCAATATTCATGCTGTTCTTTGAAAACCAGGCGGGAAACAATCTCAGCAGAAGACGTTGCAGATCCAATTTTATGCGGCCTTCGTCAAAGGCGTATCCGCTCTGTTTCTGCACCGGAGAAAGCAGGGGATACATCCACTTCCAGTTATAGGCGACCAGGACATCGCAGCCATGCCAACTGCCCAACATTTTCAGGGCATCCAATAAGGAAGGGGCGTTGGACAGCATCTCGTTTGTGATACCGGTCTCCTCCGTCACATCAGGGGAAACAGGCAGATCTGTGTGAACCAATGTCTCGAAGCGGTCCAGACATTCAAAATCCGCTACCCAGATTGCGGAAATCCTGATGACCTCTCTCAATGACAGATCATAGGTGTTTGTGTCAACATCCAATACGACAAAGCCATCGTTCAACACAAAAACAGGAGCGATCTTATCGTAATCAAACGCAAAGAACGGACCTATGTCCGTCTCTCGCAGTTGCTTCATGACCCTAAACCGCGTCCGATTCCGGCGCGCCGTCAGGCTGACGCGAAGTGTGGGAAAGGCCAATATGTCTTCTGCGTCCTGTGTCACCAGAAAAATGGGGCTGTCAGGTACTTCTGTGTCAAACATATGGTCATTGAGCCGTGCCTGCTGCTCTTCGGTCAGAGCCAGTGGGTTCAGGACAATGCAAATCGGTCTTCTGGTCAACAGGAAATCAAAATTATCCGTACAGTCAACCATCGGGTAACTCGCAGGCCGCAGGACCTTCAATACCGCCAGTTCTTCCGAACTGAGGCCGAAGGCGGCAACGACCAATCCGGGTAAACGGCTTCCTTCTCCGATCAAAGCGCAACTACCTCCCCATCTGTTAGAAAGATAGTGGGGGTATTCAGACCGAGGCTGGAAAACTCCTCCGGTTTTTGACTGTGGATCGGGATGACGCCCCGCGCCGGTTTCACAGTGTCGCATACCGCTTTCAGGTCCTCCGGTGCGGCATGGCCGCTGGCGTGGAGGTGTAGCAGCCGTCCGGAATCCGCAAAAGGCTTGACAAAATCCGACAGCAGCGGGCTGCGTCCATCCAGATAGCCCTCCCACATGGAGTAGATCAGCACCGCATCCGGATATTGGGCGGCAATCTGTGCAAACTGCGAATTGCCCCGAACAGCCATAACAAAGCCCCTCTTCTGGAGTTTGTGCTCCAGGTTCTTTCCATAAACGGTAACCTTCGGGAAGCGGTAGTATTCGGATATGGCTCTTTTACGGACAGCCTCCAAGATATCCTTTTGATACGTGTCACAGAGAAAATATCTACCCCGGGGCGTGGCGTTCTGGAGAGAGGCCAGCCGGTCTATGTTGGTAGAGGCGCACAGAGCAAAAATATATTTGTTCGGCGACGGTTAGGTATATATTCTTACCGTGTGCAAGAAACCTCCCTGCACCATGCAAGGCACAGAGAGGCTGATTTACTTACAGAGTTTATTTGATGGGCGTAGCCAGAGGGTCAAGCCCATAGCGTTCCAGTTCAGTGTGAACCTCTTCCAAGGACATTCCACGCTGGATGGCAAACAGGAGCAAAGCGTCTCGTTCGTCCTTCGGCCACAACTCCCGGTGTCCAGATAATTGAAGCATTCGCTGCGTCTCTTCTTCGCTGAACTCCATCCCGAGAGCTATTGTAATCAGCTTGTCCCTGGACGGATTCTTCTTGCCTGCGAATATCTGATAGACATACGCCTTGTCAAGCCCTGTCCTTACAACAACCTCGGATCGTTTCAGTCCCCTTTCGTCCAACAACTCACACAGGTACTCAGATAGGGGTTGGTGAACGATCTGCTTCTTGTGTTGCTCCCAGAACTCCGAAAAGCTGCCAGCTCCTTTGATCTGCTTATGCAGCGCGTCCGAGGGAGTCCCCCGTATCAGGGACGACTTCTTCCTCGGCGGATTGATATATTCTGTGGTCGATGATTTTGTTGGTCGCGGAAAAAACGATTTGAGTTTCATACAGCCTGCTCCCTTGCTCTATTTGACGACATTATAGTGGCTTTCCAGATGTATGACAAGAGAAATTTCCAAAAGTCTGCTGACAGTATACCCGCAGCAGCAAGGTTTAGCTTACAATAGATCAATAAAGAATTGGAGGAAAGGTTATGTTCGAGAAGGAAACCTTCTCTGTTCAACTCACAGATCCTATGCTATACGACAAACTACATACGCTCTCAACTGAATACTCAGTATCGGTAGAGTTGTTAGTCAACGTGGCTGTCAAACGGCTGGTAGATGATGTTGACTTCATGAGAAGTCTCCGTACCGGAAAAATTGAAGGAGCGTAGTCCGCTACGCTCCCTCCTGATTGAAGTAAGAAAAGATGGTTCGGAGTACGTTGATCGCCATTTGCTTGCGCTCCATAGGCTGCTGATCTATGATTTGCTTGAACTGCTCCATGATGTTTGCATCGCTGTCGGTCACGGAGTCTGCCAGTAGGTAGTCCACGGTCACACCCAGTCTATTGACGAGCCGTACCAGTGTATCCAACGTAAGGCTCCGTTCTCCACGTTCAATGGCTCCCATGTAGGTGTCCGATATATCAACGTCCTCTGCAAGCTGGGCCTGTGTGAGATGCAGCCGCAGACGTTCTTCTCTAATTCGCTCCCCTAACCTCTTATAGTCCATGCGTTCACCCCTTGATTATTGTACCCGGGTGAAACCACGCAAAGAAACATCTAAAAGAGGTATTTTAATTGACTATCAGGGGTTTTCGTGGTATGCTATGAAAGGTGGATTAGCATGTTGCCTTCTGGTGTATACAGCAGCTATTTACATAACAACGAATTTGGTACATTTGAGGGAGGATGCCATGAGTAAGTTCAAGGATATGCCGGACGAGTTTTTGAGACGCAACTATGTCCCAAACGTTTATCAGCCCAGCATTTACACGATCGACTACCAAAAATTGAAGGATGCCGGTATCAGGTTCCTTTCCTTCGATATTGATGACACGATAGCCGGACTGGAGGACTTCAATCCGCCAAAGGCAGCCAAGACGCTGTTTGAAGACTTGAAAAACATGGGGTTTGAAATCATGCTGCTTTCAAACGCCTTAGATAATCGGGTAGCTAACTTTGCAAAGAAATTAGGGATTGAAGGAAAGTACATCGCACGGGCGGAGAAGCCCCTTACATCATACTTCTCCAAGGTGCAGGAGATATGCGGGCTGGAAAAAAGCCAGATGGCGCACATCGGCAACAGCATTATGGATGATGTTGCCGGAGGGAATGCGTTTGGAGTTACCACTTGCCTGGTCCGTCGGGCCGGGGTTCTAACCGGACTGTCGCAGAAGTTTCTTGTAATTCATCAGTCTGAAGGGAAAAAGCTGCGGGAAGAACTGAAGAAGCGCGGCATCTGGCGCAAACATCATAAGTATGTCGATGGCGATCAGTATTATCAACTGGGAGAGATTCCGGGATACGTAACCAGAGAACAGGCCGATGCGTATGCTGCTGCTATGCAGAGCCATGAGAGCGCGTATATAGAATCATTGAAAGATTTGATTAAGTAGTCCGCCGTTTGGCGTAGGGAGAGGACTACAGATATATTGACTAAAATCGGTTCAAAGAGCATTTCTAAGCATCCAAAATATGATAAAGGAGAAATTCAATTATGCCAATACCTATTCCTCCCGGAGCAATTCCGGCAGCAAAAAAGGTCCTGACGTTTGTAGGTCCGATTGCCCTAAAAAAGGCGAAGAAATACTGGAGCACAGATCACGGCAGTAAGGTGAAACGGGGAGTGTTTCAAGAGTGTGCGATTGAAATGTTCGGTGATAAAGCCTGCATCGTGGTCAACGAAGACAGCGGGGAAGTCGTTTTTTTAACTTCTGACACGATTCAGTCCTATCATTATGTTAAGGAAAAACGCAAAACAGTCCCAATGCATACATATTTCTATTACGATATTGTCTTCAAGGATGGCAGCGAAAGCTATGTACGGATGCGGCGAAAGTACCGTGACGCTATGCTCAGCCATATGTAATCCCCTGGCAGTTGAGGAGATATCGCTATGTTCAACAAGCCCAGGAAGCTAAAAAAGATCCCCTCTGACCTGGTGTCCTACATTCAGATCGAGACAGAGGCCATCAAGGATGCCAACGATAAAATGATGATTTCCTCCTACTGCCTGAGCAAGTTGGAGATAGTCAACTGGTATCTGGAGTTGTTGGAGGCCGGCTCCAAGAAGTACATAGTCCCCCAGAGCAAGGCCCATCTGGAAATGGTCAGGGATCAGCTTATGGCCTGCCACAAAGCGATCATGGCTGTGAAGATCACCAATCCCAATGACCGCCCATTGCTGGACATCAAATACCCCAAGGGATACGAGGGATGACGAGAAGATGGAGGCAATATGAAGTTCGAGGATGTGTATGGTGACAAGCACAAGACCCTTTTCGGTGCTCTAAAAGTTGATTTGAAGCACGCATACGCAGAGAAGGTCCGCAAGGCTGTCACGAAAGCAATGATCCGGGATCAAGTAGAGGGTTACGAAAGCGATCCGGCAATATACGATGACTCGCCCTAATATAGACTGCCTCTACTCAGGAACAGATAAAAGAGTTTCTACGCCAAGGCATTAAAACGATACACCTTGCTGAGCAGCTTCATGTAACCAGAGGGGGGAGCATATTGCTCCTCCCTCTCTATGTTCGGTGTTTTCCATGTGTCTTAGCATTACCTTATACCAATAAAAACATTGATTCGGAGGTGCTGCCATTGAAAATGACAGATATAATTCAGCAAATGAACCAGCCCTGCGCCAAGTGCCCCTACAAGCTGGGGCTGGTACAGACCTTAATCAGTCCCTGCCCTCAATGCAGGGAGAATGGATACCAGATGTTTGATCGTTACCAAAAGAGAATGTCTGGCGAGGAAGTAAATGGAGACTAAGTAAACCAGGAAATTAGCAGATTTTTCATGCCAGATTTGTAGCAAATTGAAATATGAGAAAGTGAGGCTACCCTTATGTTAGGCGCAATCATCGGCGATATTGCCGGGTCACGTTTTGAAGGAAACAATATCAAATCCAAAGAATTTGAACTATTCACCAGCGAGTGTAAGCCAACTGATGACAGCATTATGACCCTGGCTGTTGCGAAGGCAATTCTCTCTTGTGATACGATGAACCTCTCGCAATTGGAGGAAAAGTCAGTCGTATGTATGCAGGAATTGGGGCGCCGCTATCCTTATGCCGGGTATGGAGGATTATTCTGGCTATGGCTATGGCAAGCAGTACCTCAACCTTACGAAAGCTATGGAAATGGTGCCGCTATGCGTGTCAGCCCGTGTGCCTATGCGGCTGACTCACTGGAGGAAGCAGAGGCGTTAGCGAGAGCTGTTACCGAAGTAACACATAATCACCCGGAAGGAATCAAAGGCGCCCAGGCAGCCACTGCGGCGATCTTCATGGCCCTGCATGGGAGCAGCATTTCTGAAATTCACGATTATCTCGACCAAAACTACTATTCCATGAACTTTACCTTGGAAGAGATTCGTCCGTGGTATAGGTTCGATGTATCATGCCAAGGGTCGGTTCCGCAAGCAATCATGGCGTTTTTAGAATCAACAAGCTTTGAGGACGCGATTCGCAACGCAATATCAATTGGCGGTGACAGTGACACGATTGGCGCAATTACCGGAAGCATAGCCGAGGCATATTACGGTATCCCCATCGACATCAGAAATCAGGCAGTTCGTTATCTGGACAAATTTCAGATAGATATTCTGAACAGATTCGAGGGGGAATATGGGGCTATTAGGTAAGAAGAAGTTAAAAAGGATATCCTATTTTTGGTGGTGATAAGTATGAGTATACATGGTGACAGGGTTTTGCGTGTTCTAGAAGCAGAAAACCGCTGGCTGACCTTTGATGAATTGTATAGCAGGGTTCAGTGTGATTGTGACTGGACCGACTTTGCCCTACAATTGGAACAGCTCGTGGAGCAAGGTGAGGTTCAATACAGCCCGTCATGTGGAGCGGATATTGGTTATTATGGAATCGGCAGATTGTGATGTAACTGTCAAAAATTACTTTAAAATGGAGGGATACAATGAAGAAATATGGTAAAAAGTGGAGGAGATTAGAGGCGGAGAAGAAGATAGAGCGGGAACGTATACAAGCCAAGGCTGGCGAGCCATTCTCCAGCGTAAGGAAAAAGAAAATCCTATGTGCGCATTATGTTAAAAGGCAGTCCGTTGGCTACTTATCCAGTCATAAAAAGTGGTACACTTCCCTTCTTGAACCGATCTCAACAGAAGAATGTATGTGTTCTACTTGCAAAAAAAGATTTCCTATAGAAAAATGCGCACAAATGGAAAAATTGCTAAATTATTTATCCAAAACATCAAACTCAGAACATATACGAGAGGAAGTATGTTTCAACCGCTACTCTAAGTTGTCTCAGGGATTGGAACCTGTATATTATCGTAGATTATCTGAGACAGAGATTGAGATATTGGAAACGGTGGAGATTAACGAAGCGGGATGCCGCCTCCGTATTCCCCTCATTTCATATTTGGGACTGAGTTTATCTAGCGAGAAGGGTTATTGTGATGTTTTTATCTGTAAACGTCACACTCCCCCACACCTTGCCAGAACTCAAGCCAGAGGAACTGAGAAAATACAATAGAATCTGGAGTAATGCCGTGTACTCTCAGATAGTACACGACATTACATAAACGATGAAATCCTCACATCGCATCCTACTCCATTCCAACGATATATTCTATCAGTAGCATCATAAGGAAATGGAGTGATCTTATTGTCCAAAAAGAAGGTGCTCAAAGCGATCCTGCTGGCACTCTCTGTATTGCTGACAACGATGCAGGGGATGGAGGAGAAGGACAACCCCAACTCCTCCAGGCGTATGGAGGAAATTAAATAAGTGCCAGCGATAGAGGACTTCCCTGTGTGGGAAGTCCTCTATTTGTCATCCAAAACCCAATCAAAATCTGTTTAGGAGGTACAATTATGTCCGCAAATGTTGAAACCATGTTCTATGTCCGTGAAAAACCCTGGCATGGCCTGGGTACGGAAGTGAAGGAGGCTCCCACCTCCGCCGATGCTCTGATCTATGCTGGTCTGGATTGGGAGGTTGTGCAGAAGGATGTCTACACCGGGGATGGCCGTCGGATCTCCGGCTACAAGGCCAATCTTCGCAGTACTGACAATGCCGCCCTGGGTATCGTGTCCGACAGGTACAAAGTCGTCCAGAACGAGGACGCGTTTCAGTTCACCGATGATCTGCTGGGTGCTGGCGTGACCTACGAGACTGCTGGGGCCTTACAGGGAGGCCGTAAGGTCTGGATGCTGGCCCGGATGCCCCACCGCTACATTATTGCCGGCGACGAGATTGCTCCCTATCTGGTCGTCATGAACTCTCACGATGGCAGCTCCGGAATCAAGGTTGCTATGACCCCGATCCGCGTCGTGTGCGCCAATACGCTCAACTTGGCACTGAATACCGCCAAACGTATCTGGACCACCAAGCATACCGAAAACGTCATGCTCCGTGTCCATGAGGCCGAGGAAACTCTTGGCCTGGCTGAAAAATACATGGGTGAACTGGGCCGGGGTATTGATGCCCTGTCCAAGATCAGGCTGACCGATAAGAAGGTCATGGAGTTCATGAATGAGTTCTTCCCGGTCACTTTGGATATGCCGGATGTCCAGCGGAAGAACAACCTGCGGATGCTGGACAACATGAAGGCCCGGTATTGGGATGCTCCTGACCTATCCAATGTTGGGAAGAACGGCTACCGCTTCGTCAACGCCGTCAGCGACTTCGCCACCCATTCTGATCCCATTCGTAGGACGAAGAATTATGAAGAGAACCTGTTCCTGCGCACCGTTGAGGGCAACCCCATGATCGACAAGGCGTACAAGATGGTATTGGCGGCGGCGTAATGTGCTGCGTCAAATTGAGAGCGTGCAGCTATACGGCTGTGCGCTCCTTATTTCAGTGAAAGAGAGGTTATCATATGCCCGCAAAAATCTTAGTATCTACCGCGAATATGCCCTATGCGGACTGGCTGGAGTACCGCAAGCAGGGCATCGGCGGCTCTGACGCATCCGTGGTCTGCGGGATCAGCCGCTACAAGTCCCCTGTGGAGCTGTGGATGAACAAGACAGGTCAACTCCCGGATCAGAAGGCCGGGGAAGCTGCCTACTGGGGTACGCAGCTGGAACCCTTTGTCCGGGCCGAGTTTACCAAGCGCACTGGGATTGAGGTGAGGACTGTCAACCAGCTCCTCCAGAGTGGGGAATACCCCTTCATGCTCGCCAATCTGGATGGCACCTGTGAGGTCCCGGACGTGGGGACGTGCATCTTTGAAGCCAAGACCGCTTCGGCTTACAAGGCTGGCGAATGGGAAGATACGATCCCGGATGAATACGCCCTCCAACTGGCACATTACATGGCTGTCACCGGGTATCAGGGGGCCTACATCGCCGTGCTGATCGGAGGCAACACTTTCAAGTGGAAGTTCGTGGAACGTGACGAAGAACTGATCTCCATGCTGATTGAGCTGGAATCGGCCTTCTGGAACCATGTGCAGGACGGTACTCCCCCGCCGCTGGATGGGTCTGATGCTTCGGCAAAGTTCCTGGCTGATCGGTTCCATGACAGCAAACCCAAGTCTCAAATCGCCCTGCCCGATGCTGCTGTTACTCTGCTGGCCCAGTATGATGAAGCCTGTGAACAGTTGGAGATCGTCACCGAGCAGAAGCAGCGGGCCGAGAATCTTCTGAAGGAAATGATGGGCGAGAATGAGGTTGGGACTGCTGGTAATCGTATCATCACCTGGAAAAGCATGTCCCAGGAGCGGCTTGACAGCAAGACGCTGAAAGCTGAGCATCCGACCCTGTGCAAGAAGTACACCAATAAATTATCGTACCGCCGCTTTGCAGTCAAGGCGGCAAGCTGAATGGAGGTTCATTATGGATAACTCAAAACTCAAAGGCCGCATGAGCGGTAAGGTACAGGAGTTGCAGCAGCCTATTGAGGTAGCGGAGACTGCCGCTGATGCCTCGCTGGCCCCGGTGGATTCTGCTTATCTGGCTCTGACTAACAATGCCCTGGAGATCATTCGGGCCAACTTGAAGAGCCAGCCCTTGACGCTGGATCTCTTTGATATCGTGAAGTCGCCGTCCGGCGGCTCCACGGTGTTTGAGGTGCCGGGATTGGCTGGAAATGAGGCTGCAATGGAGTTGACGGGCATTGTGCTGGATTACACTACGCCCAGAGCCTATTGGGACACTCCCGACCCGGTGGAGGGTACGCCGCCTGTCTGTCTGAGCCAGAACAGCATCATTTCCCATGACGGGAAAGCCTGTGCCCTTTGCCCCTACAACGACTTCGGCTCCAAGGACGGAGAGAGCAATGCCAAAGCATGTAAGGAATCCGTGCTGCTGTTCCTGCTGCGGCCCAACAGTATCATCCCCCTGCTTGTCAGGGTTCCCGTCACCAGCAAGCCCAGATTCTTGAAATACTCCACCCGGCTGCTGAGCACCCTGACGCCGATCAGCAGCGTGGTCACGAAGATCACACTGGAGAAGGCTACCAGCAAGGGTGGGAAGCCCTATGCCCTGTTCAACTTCCAAACGATCAGCGCCCTCAGTCCGGAGGAAGCTGCACAAGCGAGGGCGTTTGGGCAGCAGTTCATGGAGATCGTGAACGCTGCTCAGATGGCGCCGGAGTTGGCAGAGGCCTGCTAAGATAAAATACGCTATGATGCCCCGGTGTTCCTGCGTTACAGCAGGGATGCCGGGTCATTTGCTTTTGGAGGGATCATTATGAACTATAGCGAGCTAAAAGAGATTTTCCAGGAACTGAAACGCACTTCTCCGAAGGAGGATTTGACTGCACACATCATCTTCACAGAAGATAGTTTCGATAAGCCCTACTCTCTGTTGAGCCGTACCTACCTCATTTCCAGCGATAACAAAGCGTTCTGG